>NZ_BCBG01000048.1:0-41474 GCF_001320485.1 Pseudomonas sp. NBRC 111130 | reverse complement strand
GCGACTAGGCGCGGAGGGGGGGCTTATGATAATCCGATTATTCTTCCTTCGGACGCTGAAGAATACCTCCGATCGCGCTGGCCAAAGTCCAAGCGACAAGCGTTGAAGCAGAAGTGGTCATTCAGCGAAATGATCAAGCAGCTTGATCAATGGGTAAAGCCGCATTTCAAAATTGACATCTTTTCCAATTTTATTCACTCCTACGGGATCAGCAGCCACCTTATCCACGCTGACGAATCGGGCATGGGTGTGGTTTCCAACCGCAAAGCCAAACCTGAAAACGAGCAGAGTATGATGGAGACCGCACACCTCAATAAGCTTCTAGACCTAGCCCTCACCTCCTCAATGCTGACCACGATTGGCTTGGCTGTCGTCACGAATAACCGCGTCGAAGAGGCAGTCGAATTGGTCAATAAATATGTAAGTTTACAGTCTCGTGAAGATCCTGCCGTGGTCGCATTGATGGAAAAATGGGCACTCAAGCGAGAGGAGCTGAACAGCCTGGATCGGGTCAATCTAGGAGTGCCGGAGCAGACATGAAATCTGCTGAACATTCAATTCCCATCATGCTGTGTCAGTTCAGGCTAGAAGCTACTGACCGGTGCGCACTCGAATCTAGTGTGGCAGCAACCCGCCTAATGACGGCTGCGTAGTGACATACTGGGTGGCGGGGGAGCCGATCAATTGTCCCATGCACTTTCCGCAAGTAGCGAACGCAATTTTTGCTGCTATTCATTATTGCCATTCAATGCTTATAGGACACCAGCGATGTCAGGAATGAAAGAATATCTCATGGACCTCTGCGAAGAGCGCGACAAAGTCCTATCCACAATCGGGGACGGCGAGTGTGACAGCTACTCTGAACTTTTTTTCGGATACGGCAGTTTGACTCCGCCGTCCGCCGAATTTGCCAAATATTTTCCCCACTGCGGCGACTATATCCTGCTAATAATCCAGCTTGACAATGTCATGACGGTCGCGAGACACAACGGCGACCACAACTTCAAGCGTATCGTTTGGAGTATGGCCTATTCGCACGCAGTCACGCTGCTAGAAGCTTTTATCAGCCAGTCGCTCGTTGCCTTGGCGAAGCAATACAACATATTTGTGACCCGGATTACCCAGCACTATGACCCCATCACCACCATCAAAAAAGAAGGCTGGAGGAAGGTCTTGGAATCACCGGGCGGGATACCTGGCCTCGTGATCGACGGACTGGCCAACGATGTATTTCACAATCTGAAAACAGTCAAGAACCTATTTTGGCTTATGTTTGACGACGCCGGCAAAGGTATTGATATCAGCCCATTGGAACCGGTGATTAACCGACGCCATGACATTGTCCATCGCAATGGAGCCTCCATGACAGGGGAAATCGTCAATATCGAATTTTCTCAACTTGACCAAGATGTTGCACTGATCAAGGCATTTGCAAACGACCTAAAAGAAAGGATGACCGCCGGCGTCGTGGCAGCTACTTTCCGAGGGTGAAGCGATGAGCTTCGGCGGATTGCATCAGAGGTCACCCCGTAAATCAGCCATCCAGTTGAAATAAGGTTTCGATTAGAGCATCACCGAAATCGGCTGTATGGCCCAACCTCATGTCAGTAGCCCGCGCCCGCCGAACATGTCTTTCAGCGGCTGCGGACCTGCGTAGCTCAATTGCCTGCCGTAGCCGAAATTACGGCCATCGCGTCTACCCACCAATGCCATGTCGATCACCTCATCTGCCGTTCTCCGATCCTCGCCCCACGTCATCCCGCCAAGAATGCTGAGTGTTATCAGGGATCAAGGCCCCTGCGACCTGTGGGGAATGTCCTCTACGCGGGACTAGCGGCTCCTTACAACCGGGAGCAAGGGCATCTCATGATCTGGCCTCCTTAACACCGTTACCGGTGGGCGGGTGGAGGCAGTGCTGGCTGACGAAACCAGCGCCTGAAGATCCTGAGCCGGGTGAACGCAGCAATGCGATGATCGGGGCATGCCTGACTGTCAGTCAGGTGCAGTCCATTCCTTGGTCTGCGGCACCATCATCTGCATGGCTGTTGCTGGTGACATCGGCGTTTGTCACGCCGATTGTCACGAGGGGGAATGCCGCAAAGCCTTGTGCGATCAGGGCTGCAGCAGTGGTAGAAGTGCCCGTCTCTTTCCAGAAGAAAGAGACGGGCACAGGTTGGCGCAATATTTCGGCCAAGCGGATAGGTTGCTGCAGGGCAGCGAGGTACGGTGTATCTGGCGCACGAGCGCTATGTGTGTAAGAGCATCCATCACATGGGTAGTGACCGGGCGAGCTGCCGGATGCGAATCGCCCTTGGGGAGAACCTCCGCCAGAGCGGCGTGACCTTTAAGGTTCGGGTCACCTGGGGTGCTGTCATCGACAGCGCTTGCAACTCCCGGTCTACGCCTGTGGACAATGTTCGTCAAGTAGAGCAATTTCAGGGATTTGGCGCTTGTGGATAAAACTATCCCCCGGTGGACATCAGTGGTTTTCCACAGACGTACGCTGTGCCAGCAGTTTTTTCTTAGGTATGGTCCTTTCAAACGGGGCGGCTTTGCAGCCCCGTTTGAAAGGACCCGCGCGGAGGAGCTTCATGCGGTGCTGTGGGTAACTTCCACAGCGAGTTGAGGTGGTGGTGCGGCGGGTTACTCGGTCCTCTTGGCACTGCGAAGGCGCGTGACGTTCTCGCCCGTCTGCTTGGCAAACTCATGCGGCGTTACATGGTCCTCGCGGTTAGCCTCCAGAAACCGGCTCCACCAGGTCATGATCATCCGGCGTTCTTCGAGGAACTCGGCCTTGTGGGTATAAGCGGCCCGTACGTTGTTGCGTTCCTTGTGACTCATCTGCCGCTCGATAGCCGTCTCCGACCACAACCCGGACTCGACCAGCGCACTGCACGCCATGGCCCGGAACCCGTGGCCGCAGATATCCACCTTGGTGTCGTAGCCCATCGTCCTGAGCGCGGCATTCACCGTGTTCTCGGACATCGGTTTCCACGGCTTGGCATCCCCCGCGAACACCAGCTCGAACTTGCCGGTGATCGCGTGGATCTGCTCAAGCAAGGCCACTGCCTGCGGCGATAAGGGTACAACGTGAATATCCCCGGCCATCTTCGTACCTCTTGTGGAAAACGGCACTCCGTCCAGCGCCGAGCGGGTGTCGGGGATCTCCCAGATTCCGCGCTTGAGGTCGAACTCATTCCAACGGGCGAAGCGCAGTTCACTGGAGCGTACGAATACATGCAACGACAGCATCACCGTGAGGCGCGTGAGCGGGCGACCTCTGTAATCCTCAATGCATGCCAGTAACTCTGGCAGCCGCGATAAGGGTAGTGCGGGTCTGTGAGTTACCCGTGGTGTCTTGATCGAGCCATCGAGGTCGTGAGCCGGGTTCGCTGTGATCAGCCGCAGCCGTTTGGCTTCACGCATGATGCTTTGCAGGTAGTTCTTGATCCTGAGCGCCACGTCGATGGTGCCGCGCTTCGTCACGGCTTCCAGTGGCTGCATGAGGTCGTGGGTGTCCAACTCAACGATTGCTCTGGCACCGATCAAAGGGAATACGTGAGTTTTCAATCGGCTGAGCACTGTCTTGGCGTGGCCGGGCGCCCACTTGGGCACCATGCTGGCGTGCCAGTCGAGCGCAACGCTTTCGAAGGTCCGGCCGTTGATCACGGCCTGAGTCTTGGTTTGTTGTTTGTACTGGATGGGATCTATGCCGTTAGCGAGCTGCTGCTTGATCTCGAAGCGCTTGCGGCGTGCATCGCCTAGCCCGACCACCGGATAGCTGCCGAGGGCGGTCAGGCCTTCGCGGCCATCCGGTTTCACGTACCTGAGCCGCCAGCCTTTGCGGCCGTTGGGTTGCACAAGCAGGTAAAGACCGTCGCCGTCGAAGAGCTTGTACTCGCGCTCTCTGGGCTTTGCCGTGCGACAGGTGGTGTCTGTAAGCGGGGCAGTGGTGCGGGCCATAAGGGTAGTCTCCGATATCGAAACGGACCTCTATCCTTAAAACTACCCTTATTAGCGCTGGCTACCCCCGGAATCCGACGGAACGCCAAAACGAAAAAACCCGCCAGAAGGCGGGTTTTTCGGGGGTTCCAGAGATTTTGAAAGCTTTCTGTGGAACCTTGAATGGTGCCGGCACCAGGAATCGAACCCGGGACCTACTGATTACAAGTCAGTTGCTCTACCATCTGAGCTATACCGGCAATGGGGCGTCATTATAACGATCGGTTGGCGCCTGTAAACCACTTCCTTGCGAAAGCGTAAAAATAGCCTAAGTCACCGGCCGTGAAGGATATTTTCTTACCAGCCGCGGTGGAGGGTGGTGACGCTTGGCTCGGTCTTGCCCGGATTGAAGAACAGCTTGTCGTTGTCGCAACCACGCTTGCGGCAGGGGCTCTCGGCGCGCAAGGGCAGGCCGTTATCACCGCCTAGCTGCATGCCGGGGGTGTTCCAGTCCAGGCCATTGTGCTCCGCAGGCTGGTGGCCACTCATGCAGCCGGTAAGCGTCACCGTCAAACTCACAAGGGCGAAGAGGGAGGTGGTGATGTGGGACACGTTTGAGGAATCCATTCTTGATTTCATAAAGCAGTTTTAAAAGGGATGAGCGCCACGCAACGACGCGCTCATCCGTGTCAGGTATCGTTGTGTTCCAACAAATCGCCCGGTTGGCAGGCGAGCGCTCGACAGAGCCTGTCCAAGGTTTCCAGCTTGATGCCTTTGACCTTGCCGTTCTTCAGCAGCGACAGGTTAGCCTCGGTAATGCCAATGATTTCCGCCAGATCTTTGGAACGGATCTTGTTCCTGGCCATGACAACATCCAGGCGGATAACTATCGGCATATGCAGTGATTCATGTGGGGCGTCCAGTGCTCACTATCCGGTACAGGGCACTTGTAAGGGTGCTCTGGTTTGGGGGTCAGATTTTTCGCAGGCGGATGCGGATGATACACCTATCCACGGGCGATGGACGCGTCGGTCGTCAAGCTTGCTTTGCTTACCAGTCACGATGCATGGCACGGCCATCGGGTTCGGGCCGGCCAGGGTCGAAGATCAGCCGATGGTTGTCACATCCCCTTCGTTTGCACGGCTTCCGATGCGCTGCCGGTTTTTGCCTGACCACTTCCACCCAGGGTTCCTCCCTTTCGGGATAGGACGGTGGCGTCGAGCAGGCACTGAGGGTAACGAGAAAAACGCAGCCGGCGAATTCCTTGCATTTCATGGTGGTTCCCCCGGATCAATAGGCGTTCGTTACGCGTTCGACTTGACCGCCACAGCCAACGTAGCAGTCGTTGAAACCCTGTCTGCAGCTGGAGCCTTCGCTCATGAATGCGTCGCCCCCCCAAAACTGTGTGGGGGCCGGGCAGTAAAAGCGCGCGTCTTTCTTGGTTCTGCCTGCCCGGCAGTATTGATAGGCGCGATGCTCCGACTCATAGCGGGCTCGCTCGCTGCGCGCCTGCTCGGCAGACAGCTGTTTGCAGTGCTTGAGTTCGGTCGAGCATGCCCGCACGCAGGCCAGCCCGGCTTCGCTGGCGGGTGCAACGTAGCGGTACGAGTACCCAGGGCCACAGCCTGCGATCAAGACAAAAAAAAGCATGACCGTGCTGAGCCGGCCGGCAAGACGTGTCGGCTTTGCCCAGACTTGGCGCAGGGTTTCAGACATAACACTTGTTCTCGTCCTGGATGGACTTGGCATTGCGCATTACCGATGCGAAGGCGCACAACAGCAGCCCCATGGCGATCTGCGACAAAGCTGCGGAAGAGAGGTCCAGGCCCAGGTTGGCCCCGCCGTTACCGGATGGCAGGTCCCAGCTCAAGGCCAGACTCTGCAGCAAACCAGCCAGCGATTTGATCAGCGGCATGCACAGGCAGAGGATGCCGATGCTCCGCAGCCAGCGGATGTTCAGGTCGGTCCAGGCGTGGGAGGGCTGCAGGTTTTTGAACAGCAGGCCGGTGAAGAACAGTGGCGCTGCAGCAGTCAGGGCGATCAGACAATCGAGCCCGATTACTGTAACCATGACCAGTTTTGATGGCATGTAGTGGGTGACGCCAAGCATTGGCATGCTTGCAGCGTTATCGGCGAGAAGGGCGTCCAGCATGGCAGGGTACTCAAGGCCCCAAAGCAGCCCTGGGGTGGCAAGTTCGATAGCAGCTACCACCCAGGCAAGGGATATAGCGCAGATTGCTATCAAGGGGCGGGGAGTTTCGGATGGTTGAATGGTCGAAGTCATGTGGCGCGCGTCCGTGATTAGGTAGAGCGCGCATTTAACATCATTATCGTAATTAGATAATAAATTTCTGTGTTTCGGTTTTTTTCATGGGGCTCGTTTTTTGCTGTGCTTTATCCACTGCCGATGGGGCATCACGTCAGCCAGCAGGCTACACGCAGCCATCGGCGCGGCAGACCCAGGGGCCGCTCGTGCCTAGTCGAATTTTTGTTTATGCACAACAGGCATTTTTTCCTTGCGCGAAAGGCATGCCGCTTCCCCATACCGCCGGTCTTTGCGCAAACACCTGTTTTTGCTGGGCTTGAGGCAGATGCCGGAATAAGCCAGGCGCTTGAAATAGCGCCTGGCTGCATCCATTCATCACAAGCTTGTTCACAGACTTATCCACAGGTTGTGCTGCGGTTAAGGGGCGCGCTCGGCCAGCAGCAGCAGGTTGCGTGGGGTGAGCGGGTAATCGCAGAAAGTGCCCAAACGCACGTCGTAGCCCTGTTCTTCGAGGAACAGGGCGCGATCGAGCACCAGCCACAGTTCCAGCGGGCGGCGGAACAGGTTGCGCAGGCGTTCGAGGTTGCGCACCTCGGCCAGGCGCTGCCAGCCGGCGGCCTCCAGCGCGGCCCAGTCCGGCTTACCGCGTAACGCCACACCGCGCAGGTCGGCCAGCTCACGGCAATACTGCTCGAAAGGCTTGTCCAGCCAGGCGACTGGCAGGGAAGGGGTGGGCAGGTATTCATCGCACTGGCGCTGTTCGCGCTGCAGCAGGTCGAAGCCCAGGCGCCGGGCCATGGAGCAGTCGCGTTGATGGCGCACGCGGGCGCTGGCGGTTACGGCTTCGTTCAGCGGCAGGCCCAGGTCGATCATGCTCAGCTGTAGTGGGGATTTCTGCGCGGCTGTGGATAACGGCTGATAGTGCTCGCCGGGGATGCGGTTGTAGCAGCAAGGGGCAACGGCCAGGTGGCGGCAGCCGTACTGGCTGGCCTGGCGCAGCAGGTGCACGTGCAGTTCGCCACAGGCGTGCAGGGCGACCACGCTTTTCTCGTGGTTCAGGTGCTGGGTGCTGCTGGCAGCCATCACATCCTGGTGGACGTGGGTCGCGGGCAGGTGATGGTGGTCGCTCAGGGTCTGGCCGGCGGCCACCAGCTCGGGATTGTATTCCAGGCATGTCAGCTGCTGGCCGGGTTGCAGCAGGCGGCGGCCGAGGTGGCCTTTGCCGGAGCACCAGTCGAGCCAGTGACGGGTGTGTTCGCGAAAGCCCAAGCGGCGGCTGAAGGCTTCGATCTGCTGCCATTTACGGCCGGGGACGTTGACGTCCAGGCGGTGGCCGGCGGTGGGCAGGCCGGTGTCGGGGAGCTCGCCTAGGGCCGACAGTTGCTCGGCTTGCGCCGCCAGTTGCGGGAATGGGGCGGGCAGGCCTTGTGGGTTGGTGTCGGCTTCGGCGTCGGCCAGGGTGCACTGGCGCAGGTGGGCGGCGAGTTCGGGGTATTTGCTTTCCCAGTCCAGGTGCAGGGCGGTGAAGGGCCGGGGTTTCCACAGCGGTTGGTGCTCGGTCAGGAACTGGTCGAGGGCCTGGAAGCGGTCGTTCAGGTGGTGGCTGTGGAGGTAGGTGGACATGGGGCGGGGCTTGAGGTGTGTGGTGGTTTTGAGGGCCTCTTCGCGGGCACGCCCGCTCCCACAGGTATAGCGCCAACCTCAAGAATGGCGCAGTACCTGTGGGAGCGGGCGTGCCCGCGAAGACGGCAGTGAGAGTTTCAACGACCCTGGCAGGCGTCCACGCGCAACCAGCGCTCCAGCAGTTTGAAGCCTTGCACCAGCACGAACGAGATCACCAGGTAGAACACCCCGGCAGCGAAGAAGATCTCTACCGGCAGGTAGGTCCGGGCAATGATGGTACGGGCCATGCCGGTCAGTTCCAGCAGGGTCACGGTACTGGCCAGGGCACTGGCCTTGAGCATCAGGATCACTTCGTTGCTGTAGGCCGGCAGGCCGATGCGCGAGGCTCGTGGCAGCATGATGTAGAACAGCGTCTTGCCCCGCGACATGCCTAGTGCCCGTGCGGCTTCGATTTCACCCTTGGGGATCGACTGCAGCGCACCGCGCAGAATCTCGGCGATGTAGGCGGCGGTGTGCAGGGTCATGGTCAGCACCGTGCACCAGAACGGATCGCGCAGGTACGGCCACAGGCTGCTCGAGCGCACTGCGTCGAACTGCGCCAGGCCGTAGTACACCAGGAACAGCTGCACCAGCAGCGGCGTGCCGCGGAAGAAGAAGATGTAGCTGAACGGCACGGCGCGCACGTACCAGTGGCGCGAGGAGCGGGCGATGCCCAGCGGGATGGCCAGGATCAGCCCGGCAACCACGGCGATGGCCACCAGCTCCAGGGTCAGGGTCGCGCCCTGGGCCAGGCGCGGCAGCCACTTGATGATGACTTCCCAATTCATTATTCAGCCCTCGCAAAGCCGCGAGCGGCGCGTTTTTCCATGAAGTGCATGCCGGTCATGGCGATGATCGTGAGGCTCAGATAGATACAGGCGGCGACCATGTAGAAGGTGAACGGCTCCTTGGTCACGGTCACGCCGATCTGCGCGTGGCGCATGATTTCTTCCAGGCCGATCACCGACACCAGCGCGGTGTCCTTCATCAGGATCATGAACAGGTTGCCCAGGCCCGGCAGGGCGATGCGCCACATCTGTGGCAGGATGATCCGCGACAGGATACGGCCCTTGGACAGGCCCAGTGCCAGGCCGGCCTCACGGTGGCCCTTGGGAATCGCCAGGATCGCGCCGCGAAACACTTCGGTGGCATAGGCGCCGAAGCACAGGCCCAGGGCGATGACACCGGCGGCGAACGCGCTCAGCTCGAGGCCTGGCATGTTCAGGGCTTCGCCGAGGCTGTTCATCAGGCCGACGGTGCCGAAGTAGATGAGCAGAACCCAGAGCAACTCGGGCACGCCGCGCACCAGGGTCGAGTAGAAACCGCCAAGCCATTGGAGCGGCTTGATCGTGGAAGTCTTGGCCAGGGCGCCGAGCAGGCCCAGGACCAGCCCCAGCAACAGGGCGCAGAGCGCCAGTTTTACGGTCATCAGGGTGCCAGCCATCATGGCCGGACCGAATCCGTGCAGGTCGATATTCATGGGCAGGTCATTCTAGGGACCTGCGCGCCCCGGGGCGCGCAGGTCGGAGCGGATCATTCGATGCTGAATGGGAAGTACTTGTCGTTGATCTTCTTGTACGTACCGTCAGCCTTGATTTCTGCCAGGGCTTTGTTCAGATCGTCGCGCAGCTTGGTATCACCCTTGCGCACGGCAATGCCGATCTTGTCGCTGTCCATCACCGGTTCGCCCTTGAACTCGTAGTCCATGCCGTCCTTGCTTTGCAGCCACTCGTACTGCACGTACTTGTCGGCAAGGATGCCATCGATACGGCCGGAAACCAGGTCGAGGTAGGCGTTTTCCTGGGTGTCGTAGAGCTTGACGTTGACATCCGGGAAGTTGTCTTCAAGGTAGGTGCCTGCCAGCGTGGCGCGCTGGGTGCCGATGGTCTTGCCCTTGAGCGAAGCCTTGTCGGTCTTGAAGTCGGCTTTCTTCGGCGCGATGAACTGCAGCTTGTTGGAGTAGTACGGGTCGGTGAAGTCGACGGCCTGCTTGCGCTCGTCGGTGATCGACAGCGACGACACCAGGAAGTCGAACTTCTTGGCGTTCAGGGCCGGGATGATGCCGTCCCAGTCGGAGGTGACCACCGAGCACTCGACCTTCATCTTGGCGCACAGGGCGTCGCCGATTTCCTTGTCGAAGCCGACGACGTTACCGCTGGCATCCTTGTTGTTGAACGGTGGGTAGGCGGCTTCGATACCCATGCGCAGTTTTTCCGCGGCCATGGCGTTTGCCGACATCACCAGGGTGGCAGCGGCTGCCAGGAGGAACTTCTTGTAAATGTGCATGTATTGCTCCGTTAGCGGTGGCTGGACATGAATTGCTTGCAACGCGCCGAGGTCGGGTTCTCGAAGACCTGCTGCGGCGATCCTTGCTCTTCAACCAGGCCCTGGTGCAGGAAGACGACTTCACTGGACACCTGGCGGGCAAAGTTCATCTCGTGCGTCACCAGCAGCATGGTACGGCCTTCTTCGGCCAGTGCGCGGATAACGTTAAGCACTTCCTGGACCATTTCCGGATCGAGCGCCGAGGTCGGCTCGTCGAACAGGATGACCTTGGGCTTCATGGCCAGGGTGCGGGCGATGGCAGCGCGTTGTTGCTGGCCACCGGAAAGTTGGGCGGGGTAGCTGTGGCGCTTGTCGTGGATGCCGACCTTGTTCAACAGCGCTTCGGCGGCTTCGATGGCTTCGGCCTTGCTCTGGCCGAGCACGCGACGCGGCGCTTCGATGATGTTGTCGAGGATCGACATGTGCGGCCACAGGTTGAAGTTCTGGAAGACGAAGCCGATCTCGCTGCGCAGGCGGTTGATCTGGCGATTGTCGGCGGCGATCAGGTCACCGTTCTTTGCGGCCTTGAGCTTGAGGCTCTCGCCGGCGACGAGGATTTCACCCTGGTGGGGGTTTTCCAACAGGTTGATGCAGCGCAGCAGGGTGGACTTGCCGGAGCCGGACGACCCCAGGATGGAGATCACGTCACCGTCGCGCGCGGTCAGCGAAATGCCCTTGAGAATTTCCTGCTCGCCGTAGCGTTTGTGCAGATTGCGGATTTCCAGCGCGGGCGTGGCCTGGGCCATGTGCGGTCCTCATGTGATCGGGTGCGTTCCCAGCTGTTGGCGGCCTTCCTGGCGAGCGCCACGCTAGCATAGCGGCAATAGACGGCCAACAGGGTCGCAGGGGGCTCAAGGCGTTGCCGGGGCAGTTTGTCGCATCGTTGCAGTGCAACGTCGCGCAGATGTCCGCAAAGGGTCTCGCCCAGCGCCGTAGCCTTGATGAAAAAAGGCGCGATGGTGCCAGTTTTGGCCGGCACTGGGAAGCGCTTTTAGACCATTCGCGGGTCTGGCCCGTTGCTGCGGGTGCGACCGTAGCCTGTTGAAGTTGGTGGGGAGGGTTGTACCTTCTGGTTGCACTTTTGTGCATTGCACTGGTGCAAAGGTGTTACCGGGGAGCACCTTTGGTGCGATTGTAAGTGGGTATTTCCGTAATCCAGACTTGGCATGGAGATTTGGCGTCCTTTCGGTCAAAGATTGGCCGAATGCCCTGCAAGCCGCGTATTTGATAGGCTGGCACATCCACCTGACGAACGTTTTGCGCACATGGCGCGGTTATTGCCAGTAGGAAACCGCCGATTGCAGCGATGCCTAGGTCAACCCCAGGTACGCTCTGTTAACGCAATCGGAGTGGTCCACTCCTTACAAAGGTAGTTTCAATGAGCGGTAACAATTCCAATGACCTCGCTCAGGGGCTCAAACAACGGCATGTCACCATGCTGTCCATTGCTGGCGTTATCGGCGCCGGTCTGTTCGTGGGTTCCGGCCACGCTATCGCAGCGGCCGGCCCGGCCGTACTGCTGGCCTATGCCGCCGCGGGTACCTTGGTCGTACTGGTAATGCGCATGCTCGGTGAAATGGCGATTGCCTCGCCGGATACCGGTTCGTTCTCTACTTATGCCGACCGCGCCATTGGCCGCTGGGCCGGTTTCACCATCGGCTGGTTGTACTGGTGGTTCTGGGTGCTGGTGATTCCGCTGGAAGCCAACGCCGCTGCGGCCATTCTTCACGCCTGGTTCCCGTCGGTGGACCTGTGGGCCTTCTCGCTTCTTATTACCTTGGCGCTGACCCTGACCAACCTGTGCAGCGTGAAGAACTACGGTGAGTTCGAGTTCTGGTTCGCCCTGCTCAAGGTACTGGCGATCATCGGCTTCATCGTCGTTGGCTGCATCGCCATGTTTGGCTTCGTGCCAAGCAGCCAGGTGAGCGGCGCTTCGCACCTGTTCGATACCCAGGGCTTCATGCCTAACGGCCTGGGCGCGGTGCTGGCGGCCATGCTGACCACCATGTTCTCGTTCATGGGTACCGAAATCGTCACCATCGCTGCAGCCGAATCGAAAGACCCGGGCAAGCAGATCAGCCGCGCTACCAACTCGGTGATCTGGCGTATCTGCCTGTTCTACCTGGTGTCGATCTTCCTCGTTGTTGCGCTGGTACCGTGGAACGACCCGGCCCTGGCAGAAGTCGGTTCCTACCAGACCGTGCTGAGCCGCATCGGTGTGCCGAACGCCAAGCTGATCGTCGACATCGTCGTACTGGTCGCCGTGACCAGCTGCCTGAACTCGGCGCTGTACACCTCGTCGCGCATGCTGTTCTCGCTGAGCAAGCGTGGCGACGCCCCGGCCATCGCCCAGCGCACCACCAAGGCGGCTACCCCGCATGTGGCCGTGCTGCTGTCGACCGCTGCCGCGTTCCTCTGCGTGTTCGCCAACTACGTGGCCCCGGCCCAGGTGTTCGAGTTCCTGCTGGCCAGCTCTGGCGCCATCGCGCTGCTGGTGTACCTGGTGATTGCCGTGTCGCAACTGCGCATGCGCAGCCAGCGTGAGGCACGTGGCGAGAAGATTGCCTTCAAGATGTGGCTGTTCCCGGGCCTGACCTGGGCGACCATCGCCTTCATCGTTGCCGTGCTGGCGGTGATGGCGCTGCGTGAGGACCACCGTGCCGAGATCATCGCGACTGCGCTGTTGAGCATTGGCGTGGTGGCGGCGGGCTTGCTGGTGCACCGCAAGCGTGAAGCTGCCGGGCGGGTGGCGCTGGATAACTGATCCGCGCTGCTTGAAATGAAAAGGCCGCATCCTCTGCAGGGTGCGGCCTTTTTTATTGCCTGTACCGGCCCTTTCGCGGGCACGCCCGCTCACAGGTAATGCACCGCTTTCGAAACCTGTGGTGCTCCTGTGGGAGCGGGCGTGCCCGCGAAGAGGGGGAACAGGTTACCAAGCCCGATCAGCCAAACTGCTTCTGTTGTTGCTGCTGCTTGGCCACCAGTTCGGAAGCGGCGATATAGGCTTCCTGGAACTCGTCACTCTCCAGCCAGGCCATGGTGGTGTCTTCGTCGGCGCCGTCGAGCCAGGTGCGGTAGGCGTTGAACACCAGCACGATGTAGTCGGTGGCGTGCTCTTCCTTGTGGCCCTTGAGTACCAGGGCCAGCAGCGGGTCGACCAGGAACACCGAGATCATTGCTACCAGGCTGGTTTCCTGGGCGGCTTTCATCTTCGCGAACAGCTCTTTGTAGCTGTCGGTCTCCATGGCCTTGTTGAACACCTGCTCGATGCTCGCGCTGTCACCGGCACTGGCCTTGACCGCCTGGCCGCTGCGCACCATGCGGTTCTGCTTGGCTTTGCTGGCGGCGCGCTTGGCGCGTTTCTGTTGCTTGGTTGGGGTGGCCATGGGTGAATCCTTGGGTGTCCGGAAATTGCGCGTATTGAAGCGCAGCGGCCGGGGTGATTCAACTGGTGGGCGCTGTCGGCTCGTCTCCCTCGAAACCGCGCGATGCGCGGCCGACCAACAGCTCATCGGGCGCATGAGCCACGCGGTGATCCTTCCCCGGATAATCCAGCGAATGCAGGAAGTGCCGGATACAGTTGATCCGTGCGCGTTTCTTGTCGTCCGACTTGATCACCGTCCACGGTGCATCGGCGGTATCGGTATGGAAGAACATCGCCTCCTTGGCTGCGGTGTAGTCTTCCCACTTGTCCAGCGACTTGATGTCGATGGGCGACAGCTTCCAGTGCTTGAGCGGGTCGTCCCGGCGCGAGATGAAGCGACGCAGCTGCTCTTCGCGGTTCACCGAGAACCAGTACTTGAACAGCAGGATGCCGCTGTTGCACAGCATTCGCTCCAGGTCCGGCGCCTGGCGCATGAACTCCAGATACTGCACCGGCGAGCAGAAGCCCATTACCTTCTCGACCCCGGCGCGGTTGTACCAGGAGCGGTCGAAGAAGACCATTTCACCCGCCGTGGGCAGGTGCTGGATGTAACGCTGGAAGTACCACTGCCCCAGTTCCTGCTCGGAAGGCTTCTCCAGCGCGACGATCCGGGCGCCTCGCGGGTTGAGGTGCTCCATGAAGCGTTTGATCGTGCCACCTTTGCCCGCTGCGTCACGCCCCTCGAACAGAATGACCACGCGCTGGCCGGTTTCCTTGACCCAGCTCTGGACCTTCAGTAGTTCGATCTGCAGCGCATGCTTGGCCTTCTCGTATTCCTGGCGGCGCAGGCGCGTGCGGTACGGATAGCTGGCTGGCAGCCGCACCGAGGTGCTGTCTTCATCGCTGCCCTTCGGTGCGCTGGCCACTTCCAGCGCGGCCGGGGCCTGGCTGACCTTCGTTATGGAGGGTTCAGGTTTACGTTGGCGAGGGCGGCGCGTGCGAGGTGCGGCAGGGGCGGGGGAAGAGGATTCGCCGGGGGCGGGGAGCAGGTGGGTAGCTTCTTCGCTCATGGAGGTCCTTGCGAGGTCGGGTCGAATGTCCGCCTGACATGCTAAGGGGGAGCGATGGATTGTCTTTTGATACTGGTCAAATGAGGTGGTCAGAATGAGCTGTGGGGGAGTGAAGGCGGATGAGGGGGAGGATAAGGAGGAATTGCCAAAGACAGTTAAGGTGTGCGGCTGCCCAGATTTTGAAGTGGCCGCGTGGTTCAAGCACACCAGCGGCCAGGAGTGGGGATCTCACGCAGATTTGGAGGCAGCCTCGAGCATCACTGCTTTCTGGCGTTTTGTAGCCTCGACGAGCACGGTGTTATACACGCGTTTCTTCTCGTCGGACTTGGCATTGCGAATGAATTCCGCGAAGGGGCTTTTTACCTTCTCGGGTGTGGACTTCAAGAGGCTCATGCTTCACTCCTTTGGGGGTTTTCAAGCGTCGCCTTCAGTTGCTCGCGGGTGTAACGCTCGGGAATGTGATAGTCAATTTTGTCAACGCCTGCCTTGTAAAGGCGGTTTGAGTTATCGATATGCTTCAACAGTAAGTCAACGTGGACGTCTTTGCCATACTCTAGCTTAAGGGTATTCACTACGTCACGAGCAGCGAAATACTGTTCGACGAAATGGTCGACCAAAATCCGTCGCCCTTCGGCTTGCTCTCGCGCTCTCACGAACTCCCACGCAAGCTGGGGGTTCTGGTAGACATATAGGATCTGAACGTAGCGCCCTTTCTGAAGTGAGCGATCAATGTTGCGCCGCGCTACGTCGAGGTTGGCCAGCGTCCCATCAAGCAAGAACGACTGATGCTGTTTCAGGGCGAAATCAAGGATCTTGTCTACGACGATGGACACCGCACCCTGAAACAGATAGGCGTTTCCTCCTTGGTAGTCGGCAAACTCATTACGTAGCTCGTCAGGATCAATCCGCAGGATTGGCTGATCCGAGAAAAGGTTAAGAAGCTCAATGGATGCTTCCGTCTTGCCTGCGCCGGGGGAGCCAGACATGAAAACCGATACAGGCTCCTGCTCTGCTGGGTAGCGATCTTTGCAGGTCAGCCTTCTGGCTATCGCTTTCTTGTTGGCTTTGGCAAACCCTATCGCACTGTCCCTTATGGCCAGCTCTTCTGCTGTGAAAACCATTTGGCTCTCCATCCCGAGCAATCCGCTTGGGTGAGAAGTCTTGGCCTGAGCAGTGGTGGAGTCCAGCGCCATGTCATAACGACATGTTGCGGCTTGGTCGTGCTCGGGTGGATAGGTATGGTGGGGTGAAAAATTTCAGGCAACAAAAAACCCGCACTAGGCGGGTTTCTTGTGTCGCTTCGGGTAACTTTGCAACCACCAGAAGCTTGAAGGTGGTGCCCAGAGACGGAGTCGAACCGCCGACACGAGGATTTTCAATCCTCTGCTCTACCGACTGAGCTATCTGGGCGACGAGGTGAATTAAATAGATTTTCTGACGGCCCGTCAACGACTTTTTGAAAAAATTTTAAATTAATTCCGTCGCTTACGTTTCATGGGGTCATTCGGAGGGTGGAACGTAGCCTTCCGCCTGGGCGTATTCCTCGCCAGCGAAGAACTTGTCCATCTCGCCCTGGAGGAACTTGCGGTCCTCGCCGTTCATCATGTTCAGGCGCTTTTCGTTGATCAGCATGGTCTGGTGTTTCTTCCAGTCTTCCCAGGCTTTCTCCGAGATGTGGTCGAAGATGTCCTGGCCCTTGGCACCGGGGTAGGGCGGGCGGGCCAGGCCTGGGAGTTCTTCTTTGTACTTGCGGCACATCACGGTGCGGGTCATCGGGCTTCTCCTGCTATCAGTTCGTCGGCCGCGCGTTTGAGCAGCTTCTTGACCGGGGCGGCGAGGCCCAGGCGCGGCGGGGTGGCGAGGTTATACCAGAGCCAGTCGGCCTCGACCACGTGCTGGCCGACCGGGTCGACACGTACCAGCCACGGCTCGATCGCCAGCTGGAAGTGGCTGAAGGTATGGGTCAGGCCGTCCAGTGCGCGGCTTTCGGCCAGGCGCAGACCGTGCTGGTAGGCAAGGTCGTCGAGCTGGGCGAGATCGTCCAGCTCCGGCAGGCTCCACAAGCCACCCCACAGGCCGCTGGATGGGCGGCGGTAAAGCAGAATGGCGCCTTCGTGGTTGGCCAGCAGCGGCATCAGCGTGCGCCGTTGCGGCAGTGCCTTGCGTGGCTTGGGCTCGGGGTAGCGGGTTTCTTCACCGTGCAGGTGCGCTTCGCAGCCGCGCTGCAACGGGCAGATCAGGCAGCTGGGCTTGCTGCGCGTGCACAGCGTCGCGCCCATGTCCATCATCGCCTGGGTGTAGTGGTTGGCGCGCTGCTGCGGCGTGAAGCGCTCGGCTGTGGCCCACAGCTGGTTGGCCACCTTGGGCTCGCCGGGGTAGCCGGCCTGGGCGGTGTAGCGGGCCAGCACACGCTTGACGTTGCCATCGAGAATCGGCGCGCGAATGCCCATGCTGATGCTGGCGATGGCACCGGCAGTGGAGCGGCCGATGCCGGGCAGCGCGGTAAGCTGCTCGACGCTACGCGGAAATTCGCCGCCATGCTGTTCGACCACGATCTTCGCGGCCTTCTGCAGGTTGCGCGCGCGCGTGTAGTAGCCAAGGCCGGTCCACAGGTGCAGCACTTCGTCCTCGGGCGCTGCAGCCAGGGCCTGCACGGTTGGCAGGGCCTGCATGAAGCGGTCGAAATAGTTGAGCACGGTGCTCACCTGGGTCTGCTGCAGCATGATTTCCGACACCCACACGCGGTATGGGTTGATGCCCTGTTGCCAGGGCAGGTCGTGGCGACCGTGCTGGTCGTACCAGTCCAGCACGGCGTTGGAGAACTGCGTGGGGGTCATCGCTTGAACAGCCCCTTGAGCGCGTCTTTCAGTTCTGGGCTCACTTTATCTCCGAGTTTTTCATCGATCTTGTCTTGCAGGCGGTTGCCGGCCAGCTTGGCCGCGACCTTGCCCAGGCCGTCCTGGTCCAGGCGGCAAGCCTTGGCGCCGATTTCCAGCGGGCCGCGGCAGCGCAGCGGCACTTCCACGCCCACGAAGCGTTCGTTGACCTGGCAGGCCGGGTCGGGCATGGCGCGCTGATCGCCTTCGACGATCACCCCGACGTTGTAGTCCATGCCCAGCACGCGCAGGTCGAGGTCGCCATGGCCGTTGACGGTCAGGCCAGGGATGCGTGCCTTGAGGTCCGGGTTGCTGGCCACGCCATTGCGAATCACCAGGCTGCCGCGTAGCTCTTCGAACGGAGTGTCCTTGCCACGTGGTTCGCCGCTCAACGTCTTGCGGTTAAGGGTGGCGATGGCCTGGCATAGTTGCTGTTCAAGGTTGGCATTGACCAGCACGCCATCGTTGATGGTGAAGTTTGCGCTGCCATTGAGGGTGTCGACCAGTGCCTTCTGGCTGTTACCGGTGGCCGTCAGATCACTGGTCAGGGTCAGCAGGCCTTTGACCGGCGGCGTCTGTTCCTTGCCTTCAGCTTTGATGAAGTGCTCGACCGGCACCCGGTTGATCCTGGTGTTGATGCCGAGCTGCGGCACGGCAGGGCGCACGTCGACGTTGCCCTTGGCTTCGAAGCTGCCGTTGTAGAGGCCGCCTCGCAGGGTTTGCAAGGTCAGCAGCCCGCCCTGGGCGGTGGCCTGCAACTGAGCGTCGCTGATTGGCAGCTTGTCCAGGGTCAGCGCACCGAAGGCCAGGTCAGCTTGCAGGTCGAGCACGCGCAGGCGGTCTACCGGCAACAGCTTGTCGTCGCTCCAGGCTACCTGGGTCGGGGCATTGGGCAGTGGCGAGCTGCCGGCACCGGCTACTGCGCTGGCTTCCTGCTGCTGGACCTCCGCCTGGCGTGCTGCAGTGGCGCCTTTGGCTTGCTCGCTCTTGGCCAGCAGGTAGCGATCGGCATCGAACCTGTCGCCTTTGAGCTGCAGGCGCAGGGCCTGCTTGGCGAAGTCATCGATGGCCACGCGGCCAGTGAAGGTGGTGTCGTCCAGTTTCACAGCCAGGTCGGCCAGGGTCAGGCTGGACGGCGTGCCTTGCAGGCGGGTCACCAGCTCCAGCTTGCCGAAGGCTGCCGGGTCGTTGGTGGCCGGCAGCGGATGGCCGATGCCGTCGAGGAAGGTGCGCAGGTTGAACTGGGCGATGGACAGGCCGCCGCTCAGTTGCGGGGCCTTGTCCAGGTCGCGCAGGTTCAGTTCGCCGAGGGCGCGCAGCTGGTTCGCCGAGACTTTCAGGCCGCTCCAGGAGGCCACGTTGGCACCCATGTCGACCAACAGCTGGCCCTGGGCGCCAAAGGTAACGGTCTTGCCAGCGGTAGGTTCGCCGGAGGTTTCGCCGGTCAGGCGCAGGTCTTCGAAGTTGTAGCGCTTGAGCTTGCGATCGAAGCGCAGCTCGCCGGCAAGCTCGGTGCGGGCCTTGATGGCCGGCTGGCTGGCGCCGAGGAAGGCGCTGGCTTTAAGGGCGATATTGGTGCCCTCGTGGACCGGGCCGGTGCTCAGCTGGATGCTTTCGGCGCTGTAGCTCTGGCCGCTCTTGGCATCGGTGTAGTAAACCCGGGCGTTGTTCACGGTCAGGCTGTCGATGTCGAGCTTCACCGCGCGCTCACTGCTGCTTTCAGCAGGCTTCGCCGGTTGCTCGGCAGGTGCCGGGGCCGGCGCACTGGCAGTGCCATCGGTGGTGGCCGGTAGCGGCTTGCCGATGTCCTCCCAGTTGCCGTGGCCGTTTTCGTCGCGTACCAAGGTCAGGTTGAGACCCTCGACGCGTACATCGCTCATCTGCACTTCGCGGCGCAGCAGTGGCAGCACGCGCACGGAGAGGCCGAGCATCTGCAGGTCGGCGAACGGCTCCTTGGGGTTGGCCAGCGTCGCGATACTGGCTTCGTGCAGCTCCAGGCCCAGCCAGGGGAACAGGCTCCAGCCGATGTCGCCGTTGAGGGTCAGCTCGACGTGCGCCTTGTCCCGCGCCAGTTGGCGGATCTCGTCTTTGTAGTCGTTGGGATCGAAGAGGTGGGTCAGGGCGAAGCCCAGCGCCACGATGATCAGCAGCAACCCGAGAAGCCCCAGTCCCAGGATTTTGCCGAACGCTTTCATGGGCGAGTCCTTGTAGTCCGTAGTGTGAATTCCGAACGGCTGAGTATAGCGCCGCAGGGGTGGGCTCTGCGTATTCGACTAGCGATGCAGGGCGAATCTGATGATTTTGGGGTTCGACAGTTGTGGTTTCGGCAGTTCCTTCTGTGCTGGATTCTTCGCGGGTTTGCCCGCTCCCACAGGTTCATCACAGGTTTTGAGACCTGTGCAGTACCTGTGGCAGCGGGCGAGCCCGCGAAGAGGCCGGTGCAGATAGCGCCGAAATACCGATTCAGCCGCGAGAAAAATAACGATATCAGATTGCTTTCATGTCATCTGCGAACTGGTACCCTTGTGCCGCTTCGCGGAACGGCCGCGACCCATTGTCGCGGGCCGTTACCCCCGGAAAGGCCAGTTCGCCCTGCGTGCGAGAACAAGAGCTTGGGCAGCATCCGCCAGCACTGTCTACCTACAAAAGGATCGAATCCATGAGCAGTACCATCACGGCAGAGGGGCTGGCCAGCGCGCCGAGCTTCCTGTCGAAGGAGCGCATCATCGCCCGCCCGGGCTTCAACCGCTGGCTGGTCCCGCCAGCTGCCTTGGCTATCCATCTGTGCATCGGCATGGCCTACGGCTTCTCGGTGTTCTGGCTGCCGCTGTCGCAAGCCATCGGCATCACCGCGCCTGTTGCCTGTTCGGCGGACATGGGCTTCATCGCCCGCATGTTCAGCGCTGAATGCGACTGGCCGATCTCGATGCTGAGCTGGATCTACACTCTGTTCTTCGTCTTCCTCGGCTGTTCGGCAGCGGTGCTGGGCGGCTGGCTGGAACATGCCGGTCCGCGCAAGGCTGGCCTGGTATCGGCCCTGTGCTGGTGTGGCGGCATGCTGATCTCGGCGATCGGCGTAAAGACCCACCAGCTGTGGCTGATGTGGTTGGGGTCCGGTGTGATCGGTGGGATTGGCTTGGGGTTGGGCTACATTTCACCGGTCTCGACCCTGATCAAGTGGTTCCCGGATAAACGCGGCATGGCCACCGGCATGGCGATCATGGGCTTCGGTGGTGGCGCCATGGTGGGTGCACCGCTGGCTACCGCGCTGATGGGCCATTTTGGCAATGCGCATGAGGTGGGCGTATGGCAGAGCTTCGTCGCCATGGCTGCAATCTACTTCGTGTTCATGACGGCTGGCGCCCTGGCGTACCGCGTTCCGCCAACCGGCTGGAAGCCTGAAGGCTGGAGCGCACCGGCGAAGAAGGCCGGCAATGGCATGGTCACCGACCGCCACGTGCACGTCAGCGTCGCCTGGAAAACCCCGCAGTTCGCCCTGGTGTGGCTGGTGCTGTGCCTGAACGTTTCGGCCGGTATCGGCATCCTCGGCATGGCTTCGCCGCTGCTGCAGGAAGTGTTTGCCGGCAAATTGCTGGGCAACGAGCTGAGCTTCAGCGAGCTGAATGCCGCGCAGCTGGCGCAGATCGCCGCCATTGCCGCCGGCTTCACCGGTCTGCTGAGCCTGTTCAACATCGGTGGTCGCTTCTTCTGGGCATCGTTCTCCGACTACATCGGCCGCAAGAACACCTACTTCGCCTTCTTCGCCCTGGGCGTCGGCCTCTACAGCCTGGTGCCGAACATGGGCCACCTGGGCAACGTGGCGCTGTTCGTGGCGGCGTTCTGCATCATTCTGTCGATGTACGGCGGTGGCTTCTCCACCGTGCCGGCCTACCTGGCCGACCTGTTCGGCACGCAGATGGTGGGGGCCATTCATGGTCGCCTGCTGACTGCCTGGGCGGCAGCAGGCGTGTTGGGCCCGGTGCTGATCACCTACCTGCGCGAATACCAGTTGGCGGCGGGCGTAGAGCGTGCAGCGGCCTACGACATGACCCTGTACATCCTCGCCGGCCTGCTGGTGCTGGGCTTTATCTGCAACATGCTGATCCGCCCGGTGGCCGACAAATACTTCATGACCGATGCCGAACTGGCCGCCGAGCGTGCGCTGAGCCACGACAAAGGTGCTGATGGTGCGCGTTCGCTGGAGTGGCATGCCTCGCCGGGTAGCTTGCCGCTGGTGCTGCTGGCCTGGGCTGTGGTGGTCGTGCCTTTGGCCTGGGGTGTGTGGATTACCCTGCAGAAGACCGCTGTACTGTTCCATTGATGTAACTGGCTGGGGGCGCTTTGCGCCCCTTTCGCGACACAAGGGTTTGCTGTCCCCTGTAGGAGTGGCCTTGTGTCGCGATGGGCTGCAAAGCAGCCCCAGTTACCCGGTTGTATAGACCTGTAGGGCCGTCCGGCCCCGCAATTGCTTGCCATGCCATATGTCATCCGCGTTTCAAGCGGGCGCGTTCTGGGCCTATAATGGAGCCCTTTTCGCCCAATGATTTTGCGGAGCTGGTGATGGTCGAACGTAAGGCTTCCGTCGAGCGCAATACCCTGGAAACCCAGGTCAAGTGCTCGATCAACCTCGATGGCAGTGGCAAGGCCCGATTCGATATCGGTGTGCCTTTCCTTGAACACATGCTGGACCAGATCGCCCGCCATGGGCTGATCGATCTGGATATCGAGTGCAAGGGTGACCTGCATATCGACGATCACCATACCGTCGAAGACGTCGGTATCACCCTGGGCATGGCATTCGCCCAGGCCATTGGCGACAAGAAAGGCATCTTCCGCTACGGCCATGCCTACGTGCCGCTGGACGAAGCGCTGTCGCGCGTGGTCATCGACTTCTCCGGCCGCCCAGGCCTGCAGATGCATGTGCCTTACACCCGTGCCACCGTTGGCGGCTTCGATGTCGACCTGTTCCAGGAGTTCTTCCAGGGCTTCGTCAACCACGCCCTGGTGACCCTGCACATCGACAACCTGCGGGGCCACAACACCCACCACCAGATCGAAACCGTATTCAAGGCTTTCGGCCGCGCCCTGCGCATGGCCGTGACCCTCGACGAGCGCATGGCTGGGCAGATGCCGTCCACCAAAGGGTGCCTGTAAATGCAGACGGTAGCCGTAATCGACTATGGCATGGGCAACCTGCACTCGGTGGCCAAGGCGCTTGAACACGTCGGCGCCGGCAAGGTGCTGGTCACCAGCGACGCTGCGGTGATCCGCGAGGCTGACCGCGTGGTGTTCCCGGGCGTGGGCGCGATCCGTGACTGCATGGCCGAAATCCGCCGCCTGGGCTTCGACAGCCTGGTCCGCGAAGTCAGCCAGGACCGCCCGTTCCTCGGCATCTGCGTCGGCATGCAGGCGCTGCTCGAGCATAGCGAAGAGAACGACGGTGTCGACTGCATCGGCCTGTTCCCTGGCCAGGTGCGCTTCTTTGGCAAGGATCTCAAAGAAGACGGCGAGCACCTGAAGGTGCCGCACATGGGTTGGAACGAAGTCAGCCAGTCGATCGACCACCCGCTGTGGCACGACATTCCCGACCGTGCGCGTTTCTACTTCGTGCACAGCTACTACATCAATGCCGGCAAGCCGGGCCAGGTGGTCGGCCGCGGCCACTATGGCGTCGACTTCGCCGCCGCGCTGGCAGACGGCTCGCGCTTTGCCGTGCAGTTCCACCCGGAAAAAAGCCATACCCATGGCCTGCAGCTGCTGCAGAACTTCGTCGCCTGGGACGGGCGCTGGTAAATGAGCCGTTCGAAGACCAAGGCCCCGATCATCACCCTGGCCCCCGAAGAGGAACGCGAGGCGCTCGACACGCTCAAGCGCTTTCTCGAAGACCGCTTCGAGCTGCAGCTCGGGTCGTTCGAGGTGGCCGAGGTCCTCGAGCTGTTCAGCAAAGAAATTGCACCCCATTACTACAACAGGGCGATTGCCGATGTTCAGCTGCACCTCAAGGAGCGGTTCGAGAGTATCGAAAGCGATCTGTGGGCACTCGAAAAGCCCTGAAACCCTAAGAAAAGACAGGTTCCCAAGATGCTGATTATCCCCGCTATCGATCTGAAGGACGGTGCCTGCGTGCGCCTGCGCCAGGGCCGCATGGAAGATTCCACGGTATTTTCCGACGACCCGGTGAGCATGGCTGCCAAGTGGGTCGAAGGTGGCTGCCGCCGCCTGCACCTGGTCGACCTCAACGGTGCCTTCGAAGGCCAGCCGGTCAACGGTGAAGTGGTCACCGCCATTGCCAAACGCTACCCGAACCTGCCGATCCAGATCGGCGGCGGCATCCGCTCGCTGGAAACCATCGAGCACTACGTCAAGGCCGGCGTCAGCTACGTCATCATCGGCACCAAGGCGGTCAAGCAGCCTGAGTTCGTCGCCGAAGCGTGCAAGGCCTTCCCGGGCAAGGTCATCGTTGGCCTGGATGCAAAGGACGGCTTCGTTGCCACCGACGGCTGGGCGGAAGTCAGCTCGGTACAGGTCATCGACCTGGCCAAGCGTTTCGAGGCCGATGGCGTCTCGGCGATCGTCTACACCGACATCGCCAAGGACGGCATGATGCAGGGCTGCAACGTGCCGTTCACCAAGGCACTGGCCGAAGCCACTTCGATCCCGGTGATCGCCTCGGGCGGTATCCACAACCTGGGTGACATCAAGGCCCTGCTGGACGCCAAGGCCCCGGGCATCATCGGCGCCATCACCGGCCGTGCCATCTACGAAGGCACCCTCGATGTCGCCGAGGCCCAGGCTTTTTGCGACAACTACCAAGGCTGAGGACTGAACCATGGCACTGGCCAAGCGCATCATCCCTTGCCTGGACGTGGACAACGGCCGGGTGGTCAAGGGCGTCAAGTTCGAGAACATCCGTGATGCCGGCGACCCGGTGGAAATCGCCCGCCGCTACAACGAGCAGGGTGCCGATGAAATCACCTTCCTCGACATCACGGCCAGCGTTGATGGCCGCGACACCACCCTGCATACCGTCGAGCGCATGGCCAGCCAGGTGTTCATCCCGCTGACCGTAGGCGGTGGCGTGCGTACCGTGCAGGACATCCGCAACCTGCTCAATGCCGGCGCCGACAAGGTTTCGATCAACACCGCCGCGGTGTTCAACCCGGAGTTCGTCGGCGAGGCAGCGGACCGTTTTGGTTCGCAGTGCATCGTCGTCGCCATCGACGCCAAGAAGGTGTCCGGGCCAGGTGAAGCGCCACGCTGGGAGATCTTTACCCACGGCGGGCGCAAGCCAACCGGGCTGGACGCGGTTGAATGGGCAAAGAAAATGGAAGGTCTGGGGGCCGGCGAGATCCTGCTGACCAGCATGGACCAGGACGGCATGAAGAATGGTTTCGACCTGGGTGTAACCCGCGCCATAAGCGATGCGCTGGGGATTCCGGTGATTGCTTCGGGTGGTGTGGGTAACCTGCAGCACCTGGCAGACGGGATTCTGGAAGGGCACGCCAGCGCGGTGCTGGCGGCCAGCATCTTCCACTTTGGCGAGTACACGGTGCCAGAGGCCAAGGCCTACATGGCTTCGCGCGGGATTGTCGTTCGCTGACAGTATGCTGGGAGGGCTTTGCCCTCCTTTCGCGACACAAGGCCGCTCCTACAGGGATACGCGTTCCCGTGTAGGAGCGGCCTTGTGTCGCGAAAGGGCCGCAACGCGGCCCCAATTGCTTCAACCGTGATTCTTGCCAAGCAAGGCGTGATAGAGCTCGGTATCCCCAAGAATCCCCACCACCTTGTCATTCTCCTGCAGCACCAGCTTGTTCCCGGTCTGGTAACGAATCTGCAGCGCCTCACGCATCCCGATATCGGCATGCACCAAGGTCGGCTTGCGGCCCAGCCCTTCCACAGCCTGCCCCGGCACCCAGTTCTGCATGTCCAGCCCGTTCTGCCCCTGGCGTGCACGCTTGATCGAGTTCCCTTCGCCCAGGTCCAGCCACGAATCGCCACCCGGGTCCAGGCACACCGAGCCGTTGACCCGCTTGCAGTTGTCCAGGCTGCGCATCAGGCTGCGGCCGCACAGTACATTCAGCGGGTTGGTGTGGGCGACGAAGGTACGCACGTATTCGTCGGCCGGGTTCAGCACGATCTCTTCCGGCTTGCTGTACTGGATGATTCGCCCGTCCTTCATGATGGCGATGCGGCTGCCCAGCTTCAGCGCCTCGTCGAGGTCGTGGCTGACGAACACGATGGTCTTGCTCAGCTTGGCCTGCAGGCCCAGCAATTCGTCTTGCAGGCCTTGGCGGATCAGCGGGTCGAGGGCCGAGAACGGTTCGTCCATCAACAGGATGTCGGCATCCATCGCCAGCGCCCGGGCCAGGCCCACACGCTGCTGCATGCCGCCGGAGAGTTCGTCTGGCTTCTTGTTGCGCCACTGGGTCAGGCCGACCAGTTCGAGTTTCTCGTCGACCAGCTTGCGCCGTTCCTTTTCCGGGCGGCCCTGCATTTCCAGGCCGAAGCTGATGTTCTCGCGCACCGTCAGCCATGGCATCAGGGCGAATTTCTGGAACACCATGGCGATGCGCTTGGTGCGCATCATCTTCAGCTCTGCCGGGGTGCAGTGGGCAATATCGATGTGCTTGCCTTCATGTTCGACGAACAGCTTGCCGCGGCTCACGGTGTTGAGGCCGTTGATGCACCGCAGCAGGCTCGACTTGCCTGAGCCGGACAGGCCCATCAGCACGCAGATCTCGCCTTTGTTGATATCGAGGTTGGCCTTTTCCACACCGACCACCAGCCCGGTCTGCTTGAGGATCTGCTCGCGGGTCTGGCCTTTGTCCAGCAGCGCCAGCGCTTCGCGCGGCTTGTTGGAGAAGATGACGTCTACGTCTTCGAATCGAATGATGCTCATGCCTCACCCCTTACCGGCAGTTCCGGTTGCTTGCAGATACGGTCGAGCATGATCGCCAGCAGCACGATCGCCAGGCCTGCCTCGAAGCCCAGGGAGATATCGGCGGTGTTCAGTGCGTTGACCACAGGTTTGCCCAGGCCATCGGCACCCACCAGGGCGGCGATCACCACCATCGACAGTGACAGCATGATGCACTGGGTGACGCCAGCGGCGATGCTCGGCATCGCGTGCGGCAGTTCGATACGGGTGAGTAGCTGGCGGCGCGAACAGCCAAAAGCCTTGCCAGCGTCCATCAGCTCCTGAGGCACGTCGCAGATGCCCAGGTAGGTCAGGCGGATCGGTGCGGCGATGGCGAACACCACTGTCGAGATCAGCCCCGGCACCACGCCCAGGCCGAACAGGGTCAGGGTCGGGATCAGGTAGACGAAGGTTGGCACGGTCTGCATCAGGTCGAGCACCGGGCGCATTGCGGTGTAGAACATCGGCTTGTGCGCGGCGACGATGCCCAGCGGCACGCCAATGGCCACGCAGACCACGGTGGCGAAGGTCACCTGGGCCAGGGTTTCCATGGTTTCCTGCCAGTACCCCAGGTTGAGGATCAGCAGGAAGGAAAGGGCGACGAATGCGGTGAGCGCCCACTTGCGCTGGATGAAATGCGCCAGGGCGGCGAACAGGGCGATGAGCACGAACGGGTTGAAGAAAGTCAGGGTACTGGTGACGCCATGGATCATGAACTCCAGGCCTCGGGCAATGGCATCGAAATAGTTCGCGCCATTCTGGGTCAGCCATTCGACGAACGCCGCGATGTACTGACCCAAAGGTATTTTCTGATCGATAAGCATGATAGCGAGCTTCCACCTGCGAAGATTGAAAACAGTCCGGGGCGGGCACGGTCCCGCCCCGAGGTAGCGCTACGACGTATTGCGTTATTGAGTAAGTTTCGCCTTGGCCGCCTCAAGGCCGGGTTTGCCATCCACGGTGGTGACGCCCGCCAGCCAGTTGTCCAGCTTGCCGGGGTTGTCCTTGAGCCACTTTCTGGCGGCCGCCTCGGGCTTCATCTTGTCGTCCAGGACGTAGCCCATCATGGTGCTTTCATCCTTGAGTTCGAACGACAGGTTCTTCAGCAGTTGGCCGACGTTGCTGCATTCCTGCACATAGCCCTTGCGGGTGTTGGTCAGCACGGTGGCCTTGCCGAATTCGGGGCCGAAGAACTCGTCACCGCCGGTGAGGTACTGCATCTTGAAGCGGGTGTTCATCGGGTGTGGTTCCCAGCCCAGGAACACCACCGCTTCGCCACGCTTCTGTGCGCGATCGACCTGCGACAGCATGCCGGCCTCGCTCGACTGCACGATCTTGAAACCGGCGTCCTTCAGGCCGAAGGCGTTCTTGTCGATCATGCTCTGGATGGTGCGGTTGCCATCGTTGCCCGGCTCGATGCCGTAGATCTTGCCGTCCAGCTCCTTCTTGAACTTGGGAATGTCGCTGAAGTCCTTCAGCCCCTTGTCATACAGTGCCTGGGGCACGGCCAGGGTGTACTTGGCGTTTTCCAGGTTGGCGCGCACGGTTTCTACAGTGCCGGCATCGCGGTACTGCTTGATGTCGTTCTCCATGGTCGGCATCCAGTTGCCGAGAAACACGTCCAGGTCCTTGCCGGTGGCCAGCGACTTGTAGGTCACCGGTACCGAGATCATGGTGGTGTGGGTCTTGTAACCCAGTGCTTCGAGCACAACGCTGGTGGTCGCAGTGGTGACGGTGATGTCGGTCCAGCCGACATCGGAGAAGCGTACCGTCTGGCACTGCTCGGGCTCGGCGGCCTGGGCCAGCAGAGGCGCGGACAGCATCGCAACCAGCAACAGCGAGGGTGAACCTTTCATGGATGGACTCCTGTGATTTTGTCTTCGGGTTCGCGTGGGTCGCCGGGCTTTCTCAGGGTCCGGTCGACCAGGCCTGCAGAGGGCAGGATGCGTGGCCGTGCTTTACGAGTCGCTTTCGATAATCCTCCAGCGCCGGGCAATCGCCTACTGGTGGCGTCGTAACCAGTACGGAACGGGTCGCATCCAGTACGGGCGATGTCGTTTATGAGTTTTTCCACCCCTGTAGCCGCATTTTTGCGTCACCCGGTCGCTTGAAAGCGGCGACAAGGTGGCCGAAAAGGCTACGGCGCTGCTGGACAAAATTACGTCGGTTGCAGACGGCGAGGGGGTAGGCAAAAGCCCGATGATGCGTGCATTCGTGGCGGCTCGCAGCTTCAGCCTAGCAGTTGCCCCGCCCTGCGCATGGCGCGCAGAGACAAGCCCAGCAAGAGGTGATTCGACAATGGCCATCAGCGTGTTCGACCTGTTCAAGATTGGTGTCGGGCCCTCAAGCTCCCACACCGTCGGCCCCATGCGTGCCGGTGCCCTGTTCGTCCAGGGCCTGCGTGAACGCGGCGAGCTGGAACAGGTGCGCAGGATCGAAGTGCGGCTGTACGGTTCGCTGTCGGCCACTGGCATCGGCCATGGCACCGACAACGCCACCATCATGGGCCTGATGGGCGAGTGGCCGGACGCCATCGACCCGACCCAGATCGTCCCGCGGATCGCCGACCTGCGCGAAACCAACACCCTGAAACTGGATAACCGCCTGCCCATCGAGTTCGTCTGGGCCCGCGACATGCTGCTGCTGGACGAGAACCTGCCGTACCACCCCAACGCCATGACCCTGATCGCCGAAGGTGCCCAGGGCGAGCTGCATCGCGACACCTATTACTCGGTCGGTGGCGGCTTCGTGGTCGACGCCGCCCAGGCCGCCAGCGGCGTGCTGGATGCCGACCAGACGGTGCTGCCGTACGATTTCAACAGCGCCGCCGAACTGCTGCGCCTGTGCAAGCAAAACGACCTCAGCGTGTCGCAATTGATGATGGCCAATGAGAAGGTCTGGCGCAGCGAGGAAGAAATCCGCGCCGGCCTGCACAAGCTCTGGGAAGCCATGCAGGAATGCGTCAACAACGGCCTGAAGTACGAAGGCACGCTGCCCGGCGGGCTCAACGTGCGCCGCCGCGCCGCCAAGCTGCACCGCAGCCTGCAGGAAATCGGCAAGCCCAACGTGATCGGCTCGACCATGAGCGCCATGGAGTGGGTCAACTTGTTCGCCTTGGCCGTCAACGAAGAAAACGCCGCTGGCGGGCGCATGGTCACTGCGCCTACCAACGGCGCGGCGGGCATCATCCCGGCGGTGCTGCACTACTACATGCGCTTCAGTGATGCGGTAGACGAGTCGAGCGTGGTCGACTTCTTCCTCGGCGCCGCCGCCGTGGGCATCCTGTGCAAGAAGAACGCGTCGATTTCCGGTGCAGAAGTTGGCTGCCAGGGCGAGGTCGGTTCGGCCTGTGCCATGGCTGCTGCCGGCCTCGCCGAAGTGCTGGGGGCGACCCCGGCGCAGGTAGAGAACGCTGCCGAAATCGCTCTGGAACACAACCTCGGCCTGACCTGCGACCCGGTCGGCGGCCTGGTGCAGGTGCCGTGCATCGAGCGCAACGCGATAGCCGCAGTGAAGGCGATCAATGCCGTGCAGATGGCGTTGCGCGGCGATGGCGAGCACTTCATCTCCCTCGACCAGGTGATCCGCACCATGCGCGACACCGGGGCCGACATGCACGACAAATATAAAGAGACCTCGCGCGGTGGCCTGGCGGTCAGCGCCATTGAATGCTGAGATTTTAGGCAGGCCTCAGGGGCCTCTTCGCGGGCACGCCCGCTCCCACAGGGGCGCAATCCTGTGGGAGCGGGCGTGCCCGCGAAGGGGCCCTTGAATGTTTGTGGTGCACCGCGCCCCATTGCAGTGCGTACCGATCGTCGGCTGTCGCTATCAGTGCGGGCATTGTCGGTGACACTCAAGAGTGTCGTTTCTGGGCAACCAAGGCTGCGCGTGTCACCAAATTGCTCAGTTGTTACATGCAAGGCGCTAGCACGGCGCTTTGCGAAGAATTGCCAACTCGATCGAAGTCCCTGAATTGCCGAATGAAGGCGTCGTTTTCAGGTTTTTTCGGATGGTCGTTCAATTTCAGGCACGACCCTTGCGTTTAGATTGGCAGCAAGCCCCTGCACATGAACCTGGGGCCATAACAAGAAAATCAGTGCCCGCCTGAGGCACACCCTGCATTTGTGTGAGGAGAAATCGCGATGACGTCGTACACCTCCGGGAACCCAACCCAGAACCGCACAGCCCCCCAGTCCATCGGGTTTCTCCTTCTGGACAATTTCACCCTGATATCCCTGGCATCGGCCGTGGAGCCGCTGCGCATGGCCAACCAGCTTTCTGGTCGCGAGCTGTACCGCTGGCACACCCTGACCGTCGATGGCGGCCAGGTATGGGCCAGTGATGGCCTGCAGATCACTCCCGATGCCGCCATGCACAGCGCACCGCCGATCGACACCGTGATCGTCTGCGGCGGTGTTGGCATCCAGCGCACGGTCACCCGTGAGCATGTCACGTGGCTGCAGGCCCAGGCTCGCCAGTCGCGCCGCCTCGGTGCGGTGTGCACCGGCAGCTGGGCGCTGGCCTGTGCCGGCCTGCTCGATGGTTTCGATTGCAGCGTGCATTGGGAATGCCTGGCGGCCATGCAGGAGGCCTTCCCGCGGGTCAACATGAGCACCCGCCTGTTCACCCTCGACCGCAACCGCTTCACCAGCTCCGGCGGCACCGCGCCGCTGGACATGATGCTGCACCTGATCAGCCGCGATCACGGCCGTGAGCTGTCGGCGGCGATCTCCGAGATGTTCGTCTACGAGCGCATCCGCAACGAGCAGGACCACCAGCGCGTGCCGCTCAAGCACATGCTCGGCACCAACCAGCCGAAGTTGCAGGAGATCGTTGCGCTGATGGAGGCCAACCTCGAAGAGCCGATCGACCTGGATGAACTGGCCGTGTACGTGTCGGTGTCGCGCCGTCAGCTCGAACGGCTGTTCCAGAAGTACCTGCATTGCTCGCCGTCGCGCTACTACCTCAAGCTGCGCCTGATCCGCGCCCGGCAGTTGCTCAAGCAGACACCGATGTCGATCATCGAAGTTGCCTCGGTGTGCGGCTTCGTCTCTACCCCGCACTTCTCCAAGTGCTACCGCGAGTACTTCGGCATTCCGCCGCGTGACGAGCGCGTGGGCTCCAACACCGCGCAGCAGGTGGCAATGATGCCGATTCCGCAGGCCATGACCCTGTCGCCGCACAGCGGGCCGATGGCGGCCTTGAGCCAGGCGCGCAACGAGTCGACCTTTGCCAGCGTAAGGCTCTGAAACGGCACCGGCCCCTTCGCGGGCCAGCCCGCTCCCACAGGTGTTGCACCGAGTTCAAAAACGGTGCCGTCCCTGTGGGAGCGGGCTGGCCCGCGAAGAGGCCGGGGCAGGAAAAGCCAGTCAGGCGCGTTTGTTGAACTGGGCCAGCGCGGGCAACAGCTGCTTGTCGATGGCCTGGCGCACCGCCGGCAGAATGGTTGCGCTACCGGTATACATCTGCTCGACCATCCCTTTCAGCGCCCGCGCATTCGGCTCGGTCAGCCCGCGCACCACCGCTTCGCAGGCCTGTTCGGCACTGGCTCCGGCGGGAATGTCGAACCCGCGCGCGCGCAGGTGGCCTGCCAGGTCGTCCTGGTCTATCAAATCCGCATGCATCATGGCTGTTGTCCCTTTTATCGCGAAGAGAGTGCTGCTGTGATTTACGACCGATTCTGTGTCTGCTGCGACAGGCCCGCAAGGGCAGAATGTCGCAATGGCTGGTTTGGCTAAGAACAGGTCGCTCCCGGCTAATTGCAGGGGCCGGGAAGCCAGCAGACTGCATGCATTCACGGCTCCCGAGGGTTTGGTCACCCTCACTCATGCACAGTGGATGTTGCTCGCTCTTGGCCCCGGATGCTCACGGCTTTCCGGGGTTATTTTTTTGAGCGCTCAGCGGGGTAGTTGCAGGACGCGGCCGACGAATTGCGCAGCAGGCAGGTCGCGTTGGCTATCCACCAGGCTTTGCAGCAAGGCCGCACTTTGCTCACTGAAAGGCGCCGACTTCGGCCCAGCCAGGTCCACATGCAACAGCATCTGCTCGCTCGCAGCCAGCACCTCGTCGAACCCGGCCCGGTGCAGGCTGTGGTAGACGTGCAGGCGCTTGTGATCGAAGCCGATGATCTGCGTTTGCACCCATACCTCGGTCCCTAGCTTCACCTCGTGCAGGTAGTTGATGTGCGCTTCCAGGGTGAACAGTGAGTTCCCACTCTGCCCGCGGCTGTCAGCGTCCAGGCCGATGCGCTCCATCAGCCTATCGGTGGCGTAGCTGAAGATCAGCAGGTAAAAGGCATCGCGCAGGTGCCCGTTGTAGTCGACCCAGTCCTCCTGGACTGGGGTGCGGTAGGTGATCAGTGCGGGCATTGTCTGCTCCTCAATCGCCAAAGGCCATGCCGTGGCTGGCTTTGCTGGTCTTCACCGCTTCCAGTACGGCCAGCAGCGTGTCATCACGATAGCGCTCCAGCGCGGCGATGCTGCGCTCGCCCAGTTGTTCCGAGGTGCCTTCGACCACATCGTCGATCAGCTTGTCGGTCAGCTCCGGTGCTGGCAGGTAGGTCCAGGGCAGCTTCAGCGCCGGGCCGAACTGGGCCATGAAGTGGCGCATGCCGGCATCACCGCCTGCCAGGGTGTAGGTGAGGAAGGTACCCATGAACGACCAGCGCAGGCCGGCGCCGAAGCGGATCGCATCGTCGATTTCGCCAGTGCTGGCCACGCCATCGTTGACCAGGTGCAGGGCCTCGCGCCACAGCGCTTCGAGCAGGCGGTCGGCGATGAAACCGGGGACTTCCTTGCGTACATGCAGCGGGCGCATGCCGAGGGCGGTGTAGATGGTCTTGGCGGCTTCGATGGCTTCAGGTGCCGTGCGACTACCGCCGACGATCTCCACCAGCGGCAGGAGGTACACCGGGTTGAACGGGTGGCCGACCACGCAACGCTCAGGGTGCGTGGACGACTCGTAGAACTCGCTGGGCAGCAGCCCCGACGTGCTGGAGCCGATGATTGCATTGGGCTTGGCGGCAGCGCTGATCTTCGCATGCAGATCGAGCTTGAGGTCCAGACGCTCGGGTGCGCTTTCCTGGATGAAATCGGCGTCGCGTACGCATTCCTCGATGGTGGCCACGAATTTCAGCCGGTCCTGCGATGCCCCCTCTGCCAGGCCTTGTTTCTCCAGTGCCGGCCAGGCGTTGGCGATGCGCTTGCGCAGGGCTTGCTCGGCGCCGGGGGCCGGGTCCCAGGCGACCACGTCCAGGCCATGGGCCAGGGCGCGGGCGACCCAGCCGCTGCCGATCACGCCGCTACCCAGGGCAGCGAAGGTCTTGATCTCGGTGATGAAGGTCATATCGGGTCCTCAGGATGGACAGAACTATTGGGATGAGCGCCGAACCTTGTGGGAGCGGGCTTGCCCGCGAACACCGGCGCAGCCGGTGCCATCCACCGTGTTGTCTGTTTCGCGGGCAAGCCCGCTCCCACAGGGTTTTGCGGCGTGATTGCAATCGTTGAAGGAATCAGCGGCGCTTGAGGTTCATTTTTTCCCGGCCTTCTGCCGGGCTGAGCACGCGGCCACCCATGCGGGTGATGATTTCAGCGGCGCGTTCCACCAGCTGGCCGTTGCTGGCCAGTACGCCACGGTCCAGGTACAGGTTGTCTTCCAGGCCCACCCGCACGTTGCCACCCAGAAGCACGGCCTGGGCCGCCATCGGCATCTGCATGCGGCCGATGCCGAAGCCTGCCCAGGTAACATTGGCCGGCAGGTTGTCGACCATGGCCTTCATGGTGGTGGTGTCGGCCGGTGCGCCCCACGGGATGCCCAGGCACAGCTGGAACAGCGGGTCCTCGAGCAAGCCTTCTTTCATCATCTGTTTGGCGAACCACAGGTGGCCGGTGTCGAAGATTTCCAGCTCGGCCTTCACCCCCAGTTCGGTGATGCGCTTGGCCCCGGCGCGCAGCTGCGCGGGGGTGGAGACGTAGATGGCGTTGCCGTCGCCGAAATTGAGGGTGCCGCAGTCGAGGGTGCAGATTTCCGGCAGCAGCGCTTCGACGTGGGCCAGGCGCTCCAGCGGGCCGATCAGGTCGGTGCCGGGGCCGAACTCCATGGGCGATTCGCCCGGGCCGATTTCCAGGTCACCGCCCATGCCGGCGGTGAGGTTGACGATGATGTCGACGTCGGCCTCGCGGATGCGCTCCATGACTTCGCGGTACAGCGCCACGTCGCGGCTGAAACGGCCGGTTTGCGGGTCACGGACGTGGCAGTGGACCACGGTGGCGCCGGCCTTGGCGGCTTCCACGGCGGATTCGGCGATCTGTTTGGGGGTGACGGGGACCAGGTGGCTCTTGGCGACCGTGTCGCCAGCGCCGGTGAGGGCACAGGTGATGATGACGTCGTGGTTCATGGCGGTTCCTTGTGGTGTCTGTGCTGGCCTATTCGCGGGCACGCCCGCTCCCACAGGATCAATGTGACCCTGAACTTTGCGCTGTACCTGTGGGAGCGGGCGAGCCCGCGAAAGGGCCCTGTCAGTTGGCGGTGAGCTTGAGGTTGTCCGCAGCCGGCTTGCCATCGAAGGTGGTCACCCCCTCAAGCCAGCGGGCCTTGTCCCCGGGGTGATCCTTGAGCCACTGACGGGCCGATTCCAGCGCGTCCTTGTGGTCGAGCAGCGGCTGCATCATGCGGCTCTCGTCCTCTGCGCTGAAGTTCAGGTTGGCCAGCAGGCGGTGGGCGTTGGGGCAGCGTTCGGCGTAGTCCGGCGCGGTCACCGTCCACACCGTGGCACGGCCTTCGTCCGGGCCCAGGGCGTCCTGGCTGTCGCCGAGGTAGGCCATGTCGATATTCACGTTCATCGGGTGTGGCGCCCAGCCGAAGAACACTACCGCTTCCTTGCGCCGCACGGCGCGGTCGACGGCGGCGAGCATGCCGGCTTCGCTGGACTCGACCAGCTGGAACTTGCCCAGCTCGAACTGGTTCTTGCTGATCATGGCCTTGATCTGGGTGTTGGCACCGGAGCCGGGTTCTATACCGTAGATCTTGCCGCCCAGCTCTTTCTCGAACTTGTGAATGTCGGCGAAGGTTTTCAGGCCCTTGTCATACAGGTATTTCGGCACGGCGAGGGTGGCCCGGGCGTCTTCCAGGCTGGGTTTTTCAAGGACCTTGACCTGGTTGGCGTCGACGAACGGGGTGATGGTCTGGGTCATGATCGGGTTCCAGTAACCCAGGAACATGTCCAGGCGCTTGTCGCGGATACCGGCAAAGATGATCTGCTGCGAGGCGCTGGTCTGCTTGGTCTGGTAACCCAGGCCGTCGAGCAGCACCTGGGCCATGGCGCTGGTGGCGATGACGTCGGTCCAGTTGACCACGCCAAGGCGCACGTTCTTGCAGGCCGCGGGCTCGGCGGCATAAAGCGGGGTGGCGGCGATGCTGCTCAGGGCAAGGGACAACAGGCTGCGGCGGATCAAGCGATGCATGGTGGCTCTCCATCGGCAGGACATTTTTTATAGGGGCCGGCCTCTCTGGGCCGTGTGAACACGCTACGCTGCTGCCAGGGGCGAAAATCGCACCCTGGCGACCAAGATTTGCACGGAGGCGACCACCTTCAGCCGTGGAGCATGCAATGCCGCAACTGATTCATTTCCTGTTGTTGCCGGGGTTCTCGGCGATGGGCTTCATCAGCGCACTGGAACCCCTGCGCGTGGCCAACCGCTTCAAGGGGCCGTCGTACCGCTGGCGCGTGCTGAGCCTGGATGGCGGGGCGGTGCAGGCGAGCAACGGCATGTCGGTGAATGCCGATGGCGCGTTGGGGGAGGGTGAGGCGGGCGGCGTGCTGCTGATCGTCGCCGGCTTCGAGCCGCTGGCTTGTTATGGTCCGAAGCTGCAGCAGGCGCTGCGTCGGCTCGATCATGATGGGGTGATCCTTGGCGGAATCGACACCGGCCCGGTGGTGCTGGCCGAGGCCGGCTTGCTCGATGGCTACCGCGCAACCTTGCACTGGGAGGCGCTGGACGCGTTCAAGGAACGCTATCCACGTTTGCAGGTGACCCAGGAGCTGTTCGAGATCGACCGGCGTCGTATCACCTGTGCCGGAGGCACCGCATCGATCGACCTGATGCTGGACCTGATCGCCCAGGCCCATGGCAGCGAGCTGGCGGTGCAGGTGTCCGAACAGTTCGTGCTCGGGCGCATCCGCCCGCGCCAGGACCACCAGCGCATGCAGATCGCCAGCCGCTACGGCATCAACAACAAGAAGCTGGTCAAGGTGATCGGCGAGATGGAGCGCAATATCGAGCAGCCGCTCAATACCCAGGTGCTGGCCGATGCGGTGCAGGTGACCCGGCGGCAGCTGGAGCGGCTGTTCCGCTTGCACCTGGACGACACACCCAGCGGCTTCTATCTGCGCTTGCGGCTGGACAAGGCACGGCAGCTGTTGCGCCAGACCGACATGAGCGTGCTGGAAGTGGCGGTGGCGTGCGGGTTCGAGTCGGCTTCCTACTTTACCCGCTGCTACCGGGGGCGGTTCGAGCAGTGTCCGCGGGAGGACCGGTTGGCCCGGGTAGTCTGATGCTCTCCAGTGCCGGCCCTTTCGCGGGTAAACCCGCTCCCACAGGGGCACCATTGTCCTTGAGACTTGCGCAGTCAGGGTGGGAGCGGGTTTACCCGCGAAGAGGCCGGAGCAGGATTATTGCTGGCCGATGGACTGCAGGTACTCCGAGCGGTCATCGCTGCGCTGCGCCACACAGGTATCCCAGGCCGCCTGGAACGCCTTGCTGCCGGGTTTCTCGGCATAGGTCTCGACCTTGCAGTCGGCATCCCGCAGCTGCGCCCACAGTTTCTCGGCGGCGTCCATGCGCCCGACCAGGGCGGTGGCCTTGTCGCCTTCGTCGGCATACTGGTCGCGAATGCGCTGGATCAGGTCGTCATAGGCCGCTTTCAGTTCGCGCTCGGCGGTCTGCTTGTTGAATGTCGCGCAAGCAAAGGTCTGCTGGTCGCTTTCGACGTTGTCGCACGGGGTGCTTTCTTCCTCGCCGGCGTGGGCGCCCGAGACGACCGCCAGCAGTACCAGCCATGCCATTGATTTCATCCGTTTTCTCCTTAACAGGCTGACGAATCGGCTGGATTCTCGCTCAGCCGCAGACAAGACGATAGCTCCCTGACGAAATGTTCATGAAGTGGCGTGAGATGTCGTTATCGAGACTGTCTCTCATCGCCAGGCGGCGCGCCAGAGGGCGCGATGTCGCGCATTGACGCTTTCGGCAAACCCCCTGTCGTTTTTGCACCGGGGCGTCGCAGGGCACAGGCATATGCTGGCCCCAAAGCGCCGACAGAAGATTTGGCGCGGCCCATATCAACAAAGGGGACAGCCTGATGAGCCCAGCCGAACTTCACGCCGACAGCATCGTCATTGACGGCCTGATCATTGCCAAATGGAACCGCGAGCTGTTCGAGGACATGCGCAAAGGCGGGCTGACTGCGGCCAACTGCACGGTGTCGGTCTGGGAAGGCTTCAAGGCGACTGTCGACAACATCGCCGCCAGCCAGAAGCTGATCCGCGACAACAGCGACCTGGTGATGCCGGTGCGCACCACCGCCGACATCCGCAAGGCCAAGGAACTGGGCAAGACCGGCATCCTCTTCGGCTTCCAGAACGCCCATGCGTTCGAAGACCAGATCGCCTACGTCGACGTGTTCAAGCAGCTGGGCGTGGGTATCGTGCAGATGTGCTACAACACCCAGAACCTGGTCGGCACCGGTTGCTACGAGCGTGACGGCGGCCTGTCGGGCTTCGGTCGCGAGATCGTCGCCGAGATGAACCGCGTCGGCATCATGTGCGACCTGTCCCACGTCGGTTCCAAGACCTCCGAGGAAGTGATTCTCGAATCGAAGAAGCCGGTCTGCTACTCCCACTGCCTGCCTTCGGGCCTGAAGGAACACCCGCGCAACAAGTCTGACGCCGAGCTGAAGTTCATCGCCGATCACGGCGGCTTCGTTGGCGTGACCATGTTCGCGCCGTTCCTGGCCAAGGGCATCGACTCGACCATCGACGACTACGCCGAGGCCATCGAGTACACCATGAACATCGTCGGTGAAGACGCCATCGGTATCGGTACCGACTTCACCCAGGGCCACGGCCAGGACTTCTTCGAGTACCTGACCCACGACAAGGGCTACGCCCGTCGCCTGACCAACTTCGGCAAGATCATCAACCCGCTGGGCATTCGCACTGTCGGCGAATTCCCCAACCTCACCGAGACCTTGCTCAAGCGCGGCCATTCCGAGCGCGTGGTGCGCAAGATCATGGGCGAGAACTGGGTCAACGTCCTCAAGGACGTCTGGGGCGAGTAAGCCGCTCTCCAAGCCTGATAGCCCCTGCCAGCAACGCCGGGGCACCCACATAAAAATTTTATGGAGTTGAGTTTCCATGGCCAAGATCGCCCCGCAATTGCCAATCGAAGTCGACAGCGAGACCGGTGTCTGGACCAGCGACGCCCTGCCGATGCTGTATGTGCCGCGCCATTTCTTCGTCAACAACCACATGGGCATCGAGGAAGTGCTGGGCGCTGACGCCTACGCCGAGATCCTCTACAAGGCCGGCTACAAGTCGGCCTGGCACTGGTGCGAGAAAGAGGCCGAATGCCATGGCCTGGAAGGCGTGGCGGTGTTCGAGCACTACATGAAGCGCCTGAGCCAGCGTGGCTGGGGCCTGTTCGAGATCCAGGACATCGACCTGGACAAGGGCACCTGCAGCGTCAAGCTCAAGCATTCCGCATTCGTGTACGTCTATGGCAAGTGCGGCCGCAAGGTCGACTACATGTTCACCGGCTGGTTCGCCGGCGCCATGGACCAGATTCTCGCTGCCCGCGGCAGCTCGATCCGCACCGTGGCCGAGCAGGTCTACGGCGGTTCGGAAGAAGGCCACGAAGATGGCCTGTTCGTCGTCAAGCCGTTGTAAGCCGGAGAAAGCGTCATGGCATTCGAAGCAATGTTCCAGCCGATCCAGATCGGCAAACTGACCATCCGCAACCGCGTGCTCAGCACCGCGCATGCCGAGGTCTACGCCACTGACGGCGGCATGACCACCGACCGCTACGTGAAGTACTACGAAGAGAAGGCCAAGGGCGGCATCGGCCTGGCGATCTGCGGCGGCTCGTCCGTGGTGGCCATCGACAGCCCGCAGGAATGGTGGTCGTCGGTCAACCTGTCGACCGACCGCATCATCCCGCACTTCCAGAACCTCGCTGACGCCATGCACAAGCATGGCGCCAAGATCATGATCCAGATTACCCACATGGGCCGTCGCTCGCGCTGGGACGGCTTCAACTGGCCTACCCTGATGTCGCCATCGGGCATCCGTGAACCCGTGCACCGCGCCACCTGCAAAACCATCGAGGTGGAAGAGATCTGGCGGGTCATCGGCAACTATGCGCAGGCTGCGCGTCGTGCCAAAGAGGGCGGCCTGGATGGCGTGGAACTGTCGGCCGTGCACCAGCACATGATCGACCAGTTCTGGAGCCCGCGGGTCAACAAGCGTACCGACGAATGGGGCGGTACCTTCGAAGGCCGCATGAAGTTCGGCCTGGAAGTGCTCAAGGCGGTGCGGGCCGAAGTCGGCGACGACTTCTGCGTGGGCATGCGTATCTGCGGTGACGAGTTCCACCCCGATGGCCTCAGCCACGAGGACATGAAGCAGATCGCCGCCTACTACGATGCCACCGGCATGATCGACTTCATCGGCGTGGTCGGTTCGGGTTGCGATACCCACAACACCCTGGCCAACGTCATCCCCAACATGAGCTACCCGCCAGAGCCGTTCCTGCACCTGGCCGCCGGCATCAAGGAAGTGGTCAAGGTTCCGGTGCTGCACGCGCAGAACATCAAGGACCCGAACCAGGCCACACGTATCCTCGAAGGCGGCTACGTCGACATGGTCGGCATGACCCGCGCGCACATTGCCGACCCGCATCTGATCGCCAAGATCAAGATGGGCCAGATCGACCAGATCAAGCAGTGCGTCGGTGCCAACTACTGCATCGACCGCCAGTACCAGGGCCTGGATGTGCTGTGCATCCAGAACGCCGCGACCTCCCGTGAATACATGGGCGTGCCGCACATCATCGAGAAGACCACCGGGCCGAAACGCAAGGTGGTCATCGTCGGCGCCGGCCCTGCCGGCATGGAGGCGGCCCGCGTGGCGGCCGAGCGCGGCCACGACGTCACCGTGTTCGAGAAGAAGGACCAGATCGGCGGGCAGATCACCATCGCCGCCAAGGCACCGCAGCGCGACCAGATCGCTGGCATCACCCGCTGGTACCAGCTGGAGTTCGCCCGCCTGAAGATCGACCTGCGCCTGGGTACCGCCGCTGACGTGGCGACCATCCAGGACCTGCGCCCGGATATCATCGTGCTCGCGGTTGGCGGCCATTCGTTCCTTGAGCAGAACGAACACTGGGGCGCTGCCGAAGGGCTGGTGGTCAGTAGCTGGGACGTGCTCGACGGCAAGGTTGCGCCGGGCAAGAACGTGCTGGTGTACGACACCATCTGCGAATTCACCGGCATGTCGGTGGCCGACTTCATCGCCGACAAGGGCAGCCAGGTCGAGATCGTCACCGACGACATCAAACCGGGCGTGGCCATGGGCGGTACGACCTTCCCGACCTACTACCGCAGCATGTACCCGAAAGAAGTGATCATGACCGGCGACATGATGCTGGAAAAGGTCTACCGCGAAGGCGACAAGCTGGTGGCGGTGCTGGAGAACGAATACACCGGTGCCAAGGAAGAACGTGTCGTCGACCAGGTGGTAGTGGAAAACGGCGTGCGTCCTGACGAGCAGCTGTACTACGCGCTGAAGGAAGGGTCGCGCAACAAGGGCCAGATCGACGTGGAGGCGCTGTTCGCCATCAAGCCGCAGCCGATCCTCAGCCAGCCGGGCGAGGGCTACCTGCTGTACCGCATCGGCGACTGCGTGGCCCAGCGCAACGTGCATGCGGCGATCTACGACGCCTTGCGCCTGTGCAAGGACTTCTGATCGCACTGTCGGCACACACCGGCCCCTGTGGGAGCC
>NZ_BCBG01000047.1:0-42560 GCF_001320485.1 Pseudomonas sp. NBRC 111130 | reverse complement strand
GCAGCCAAGCCTTTATTCTCAGGGCCTGCAGCCTGATTGCTGTCATTAAGCTGTCATTCTCCGAAAATCTGCTTCAGTGTGAGTTTCGAAGTGACTGGTGGCGGAGGTAGCACGGTGCCCCTTGCTACGATGATCCCGATCCGGCGAAGACGAGTGACGAATCGACCGGTATCAAGGAAGTAGTTCGGATACGCCTTCTTGAGTGCGGATACCGATTGGGCTGCAACTAGTACGACTTGGACACTATCATTACCCTTCGCAGCTTTTTCCCTTTCCAAGTAATCCGATGTGGCTTTTGGAAGCTCTTCTCGCGAATACCCGTTCACAGTTACATTTCTGTCTTGGGTATTGAGCTCTAATAGGTAGTAGTGGGTTTTTTCATCTTGAGTGTGATGAAGCTCTTCTACTATGGAGTTGTAGACTGTAAGTTTTTCAATCACCTCAAGTTCTTCCGCGATCTCCATGGTCTGGCTTAGAATCTCCATCTTGCTAAGATGGCGATGTGCGGCAAGAACTTCGCAGTCCTCCATTAAGGCAAAGCTAGAGGAGGCGAATTGAAAGAACTCAAGCCAACGAGCATTGCCCATGCTCGACTTCAGCGCCTGGTTTAGAAAAACTCCGGCCGTTTCCACCGCAGTAGCCCAAGCGTGCTGAACTTCGTTGCGGATTTGGATTTCAAGCTGCAGACCTTCGTAGTCTTTTGCGGCACCCTTCCGATTGTTATATTTATAAACTAAATGGATGCCCCTATACCCTGAGTCTTTAGGGTCTTTAATGTAGTCGTACTCAGAAACAAGGATATGATCCCATTTGCTTTGTAGGTAGGATTCCCGCAGGCGGTAAATAGCCTTTAGACTTGGTACTACAGCACGTAATCCGCCAATGTCTTGCATACGTGCGAGGCTCATGCCAGGGAAACGCTCAAGTTTAGCTACGATTGACGGAATACGCTTTAGGCGCTGGGCTACAAGGCCATTGATTCCCAGCGATTTGAGTTTGTTTCTCAGACTTGCTTGGAAAGTGTTAACTGGATAGCTGTGGCTTGAGCGCCAGTTGTTGAGAATTAGCAATGCTTCCTCAAACGCCTCATCAGTTGCATTTTCATCAAACAGGGTGGAGCCTGCCTTCATGACTTTTTTCTTGCTGTACTGTGGGGTTACCCAAGCCATTTTTGCCTTCCATGGAAGCATTTAGGAATCCTCGATGATGGCACCTTGCCCAATCGCGGGCAATGGATCGTGCGTGGATTTCTGATCCCACATGTCTACAGCTTTCGACCCCATCTGCCCCTCATCGTTTGGCATCCATCTCCCGTACACCCTCGCAATCATCGTCCAGTCGCTGTGCCCCATCTGCTTCGCTACCCACATCGGATGCTCCCCGGCAGAAAGCATCATCGAAGCGTAAGTGTGTCGAGTCTGGTAGGGGCGCCGGTATCGTACGCCGGCCTTTTTCATTGCTGGATGCCACATGGTTTTGCGGATCGGTTGATCACCTGCCCAGCGCTCAAGCGTCCGCGGGTTTTGAAAAACCTCTGCATCAGCCAAGAACGTGTGCGCCTTCTGCGCTGTCAGCGCTTCAAGTGCGGGTCGCAGCAGCTTCACCGATCGCCGGCCCGCGGCAGTCTTCGTCACCTCAGCCTCTCCACCTGCAGCCTGGGTCATTGCCCGGCTGATCATCACTTCCCCTCGGACCCAGTCCACATCTCCCCAATCCAGCGCGACCAGTTCACTTGTCCGGAGTCCTGTCCACAGCGCGAACTGGACCATATTCCTAGCCTGTCCGCTCAAGGCGGCCAGAATCGCCCGCTGTTCTTCAGGCGTGAACGGATCCACGTCATCCTCTCTCGGCGGTGCTTCCTTCCGGGCGTATGTCCAGCCTGCCAGCGGATTCGTATCCAGCAGCTCCTCGTCGACCGCATCGTTCAGGGCCGACCGCAGGCAACTCTGGATGTTGCTCAGCGTCTTGTTGCCGACCTGCACCTTGTCCAGCCAGTCCTTTATCGTCTTCCGCTTGAGGTCTAGGACAACATGGTGGCCCAGGGCAGGAACGAGTCGCAGCTCGACAATCTTTCGATAGCCTTCGAAGGTGCTGCTGGAAATATGCTTCTTCTTCGCCTCCAGCCACCTGGTCAGGTATCCACCAACCGTTTCCTGGCTGGTTTCCGGTGCGAACTTTGCGGCCCGCGGAGAGCCGGGGAACGTGACGGAATAGTCAAACGTCCCCTGTGCAATGGCGTGTTCAATCGCCGCCTTGTGCTGTTGTGCCTTTTTCAGGTTAGTGGCGGTGGGCTTGAGCGAGACGCGCTCGCGGCACCTAACACCCCGGAACATGAACGTGATCTCGATGCTCGAGTCTGAGACTGCCCTGACCCCGCTCCCGCCTCTACCCATGATTCATATCCTTCCATGTCAATCAGCGTCCGGCCATCCGGCGCTTTTAGCCAAATTTCACCTAGCCGCCAGATCCCGTCGCGGATCTTTGAGCGGATCGCGTCCTCGGTGTAGCCAGACTCGCTGGCGAATTTTCTGACGGTCATGTAGCGCATTGTCTTACCCCGCCTGACGCGTCAGGTTTTCGTTTTCACGCTGATCTGTCACAGCAACCCCCGAAAGTGGTCGGCCAGCACGCGCCGTCCGTCCAGACCGCAAGCGGCTGACAAGTCGATCACTTGCCCGAAGGTGGTGTCGCGCTGCTGCAGGGCATCCCACAGCAGTAGGAGCAGGCCGGCTTGGCTCATGGCTGCCTCTCCTGCACCACCTGCTGCGTGGTGAGGTGCCGGATCGCGGCGTCGATACGCTGGTCCAGATCCTCACCTACACGCAAAGTGCCGATACCGCCTGCTCTGTCGAATACGGCAGGTGTGTGCCCGGAGTGAGTGGAAAGTGCTTGGTCGCGTAGCCAGCGGTACCGGCGTGCATCAGCGGCCATGCGGACATGCTCGTCGATGTTGAGCGCTTCACGCTCAAGTGCTGGCGACACCAGGTCGCCTTGGCTGGCGGCTGTGATCACAGCTAGCCCGCGACCCACGGATACCAACTCCCCAAGCTTCACAAACGGCAGGATGCTCGACAGGGGCGCCGCCTCGCATGCGCGTAGCACCAGGGTGATGCGGTCAGGTTGCGTCATGTTGGGCTCCTTGGGTCGTTGCAGCCAGTGTCAGCGCATCCAGCAGAGCGTTAGCGCGCTTGTTGCGGTCCAGGTATTCGCGGATCGCCTTCACGATCAGGCTGTTCATGCTGCGGTCGTCGGCATCTGCTGCGATGGTCACTTGTTCGCGCATGCCATCTGGCAGGCGAACAACGAATTTGTCAGCGACGCGTGAGCCGTACTCAAAGGCCATGGTTCACCTCCTGTGCCTGAACAGCCTGTTCCTGGGCCAGCAGCTCGCGCCATTCGGCTTCCGTTCGGTTGGCGTAGAGCGGTTCGCTCTCTTGGCTCGTTGCCTCAACAGTGATCGCTGCTGGCGCGGGCATTCCGGCAGCCTTGCGCTCGGCGATTTCCTGGCGGTCGACTGACACGCCCTGTGGCGCCTCGATGCCAAGTCGGACTTGGCTACCTTTGATGCCCAACACGACAACGGTGATGTTGTCGGAGATCTTGATGGATTCGCCTACACGGCGTGTGAGGATCAACATGGTGAAGCTCCTTTTTCAGGCAAGCCGAGGGCCTGCCGCGGTTGATGGCTTTCGCAAAAATCAGGGATGGATCAGGTCAGGCCAGCAGCGTCACGCCACCGCCAGGGCGCACTCCGCGCGCCGGGTTGCTATGCGGGTTTCAATCTTTCGCTCGCCGCTGTTACCGCCACGGCGGATGCGCATTGCATGGTCGTCGCCGATCATTCCGTGGATGGCCATGATCAGCGCCAAAGCAGTAACGGCAGGGCTGATGACGCCGCGCTTGAATGCCTCAGCAACCAGAGCAGCGCGGCGGGTTACGCCCCACTTTGTGCCCAGGGCGATCAGGCGTTTCTTCACTCCGTCTTCGCTGATGCCTAGGGTGCGGGCAGCCTCTTTCCCGGAGGCGCCACCAGCAATAGCCAGCAGGCACTCAAGCTCGCGAGGGGCTGCGCCATGGCCAAGCAGGCCTTGCCAGTTACCGAGGGTTATGGTTGCTGTCGTGGTCATGGTGGCGCTCCTTGCTGGTTGGGATGAGTCAAATATGGATTAACTCATATTTTTGGTCAAGGGGTTTTCTCATATTTTGGCGTGGATACTCATAACCCTCGCAGCGCGGGCAAAAAAAATCCGGCCATTGGCCGGAATTGCGGTTGCTTGAGTTGGGGCTATATGGTCGCGGTATACCAGAATACGCGACCGAGAATCTTGAGCTTGCCATCCAATGCTTCGACCAGTGGGTAATCTTCGTCCGGATGGTCCGCTCGGTTGTAGCTCCTTAGCCGAGTCCCATAATCGGGAAGGCTATGCAGGAGTTTCACTCTGAGCTGCCCCCTATGGGCAACTGCGTACATTCTCCCGTCATCGCCATCTAAGATCTGAGTGTTTATGGCAACCACGCTACCTGAGGGCAGGACAGGGTCCATCGAGTTTCCGCGCACCTCGATGCAAAATGCGCGATCCGGAGTGATTCCTTGCCGGCTGAGAATCTCAGTATCGAATCGCATTTTGCGAGTTTTAGACACTGCGAATCCTGGTGGTAGAACGAGGCCGCTCCTCAGCACAGATTCGGGGGCATCTCGGTCCTCTTCAATGAACCAGAGGAACGTTTCCGAGTCATCTAGCGGCGAATCTACATCCCATGTGTTGAATGGGCGTGTAGTTTTGAATCCATCAGGCACCGGGCCGCGAAAAATGACATGGTCCTCAACCATTGGACCCACGCCAGTCTCCAACCACACAGGGCTTACCCCGCATACGCTAGCAATCGAGACGGTGTGCGAGGAGCCCTGAGACTTCCCTCTTTCGAGGTTCGAAATAGAGGTTTGGTCAATTCCAACCTGGCGAGCGAGCTCTGCCTGGGTAAGGCCTGCTTGCTTACGGGCTGCTTTCAAACGTTGGCTGTAGTTCATCTCAATATCTTCAGGGGTTTACCCCTAGGCTTGCAAATGAGTATTCTCATGATATAGCCTAGGGGAAAGCTCATAAAAGGTGTTGGATATGGATCTTCGCATCCAGAAGCTCATAAACCATTTCGGCACACAGCAGAAGGCAGCTGTGGCTCTGGGTGTCGACCAAACGACGATCTCTGGATGGTTGCGCGGCAAACACTCTATTTCGCCAGCAAATGCACTTCGTATTCAGATCGCCACATCTGGAGCTATCCAGGCTGCTGACGTTTGCTCTGTTCTCGCGGATTTGGCCCCGACCTTGAAGCAAATGGTACCTGCCAACAGCCATCAGCGTAACTCCACTGAGGCGGCTGTGAATCCATCCAGTGCCGGAGGTGCCCAGTGAGCAACGTAATCCACCTCGACTTCGAAGGGCGGCAGGTAGACCTAAGCGCTGATGGGTGGCTGAACGCCACGAAAATCGCCAAGCAGTTTGGCAAGGAGCCGACTGCCTGGCTTCGCCAAATCGACACCCTCGAATACCTTTGCGTTATGGGAGATGCCCTTGGGGTCAATTCTGTCACCCTGACAGAATTCAATGAAATCAAAGAGTTAGATGCATCTAAGTCTTGGGTTCGCTCCAAGATTCTCGCTCTCGCGAAAAGGACTGGTCTCGTGATGACCAAGGCCGGCGGAAGCGGCGGGACATGGCTGCACCCGAAGGTCAGGGTTTATTTCGGTCGCTGGATCAGCACTAAGTTCGCTGTTTGGTGCGATACGAAAGTTGAAGCACTGCTGAGCGGTGCTCCGTCGAAGCTGGATCGACTCAATCGCGCTTGCAAGATTTTCGACGACCGCGAATCTCTCGCCAGCACCTACGGGCGCGGACTTTGTGAGTGGAAGCGCGACAAGCCGCTGCTGCTAGGCGACATCGAGCGCGAGCTTGATTCACTGCAAATGGTGCTCGGCTTGAACAACCCCAATCAACCTCGCCTGAAGGCCTTCTCATGACGGCCTCGGCGTCTCAGTTTTTGTTGTCCGGCTAAATCGCAGGCAACAAAAAACCCGCTTCGCAGGCGGGCTTTTTAACCGTCCCCGGCAAGGGACTTTTTGAATCTTCGTTCGAGGAGAACGATATGTCACGTCCAAAAAATACCACCGCGCCATCACCGGCGCAACCCATCCTCACCGTCGAGACCGGCTTTCTGGATACACCGATTGATAATCGGGGTGTGTATCTGCTCAGCGTAGCGCCTGGCACGAACGCCGAAGACGCACTGCGGGCAGCTCGCACGCTTTCCTCGGGTTTGAGCCAGCTTTGCCACCACCTGCACGACAGCCTGAACTTGGGCGAGTCGGCGTATTGCGATGGCGCGGCGACTCTCGCGTTTCTGGGCGAGACCGTCAGCGCGCTGATCTGGTCGGTAGAGAAGAGCGTTGCCCGCGCAGCTGCCGGCGGGGTGAGCAATGACTAATCAGCCCACAACGATTGCTCATCCTTTCGCTTCCAGTGGCGCCAGCGAAGTCTTTGAGGCGGTGGCGGGTGTTCCTCTTCACGAGTCCTTGGATGCTGCCACTGATCGCCTGGAAGCGGTTCTAGCTGGTCTCCGCGACTTGATGACTGAGCCGACCGTTTCCAACCAAGCCACCTTGATTTACTTCGCCGCCGACGCAGCGCTCGCGCTTTGCTACGCCGCCCATGCCGGTGTCGCTCCAGAGCAGGGAGGTGCTGTATGAGCGCTGACCAGCTTGAGACCATCGCCCAAGACGCTACCTTCCAGGTTCAGTGCGCCATGTGCCAGATCGACTGGCTGCGGGGCGTCTTACATGTGCTTGAAGACCGCCTCAAAACTGCTGGTGATTCGCACGGCGCCAACGTGGCCAACCTGGCGATCTACAACGCTGATGACTGGCACAGCGGCTTGGACGACTAAGTGGAGACTCTGGAGAAGCGCATCGAGTCGGCAGGCGCGGCGCCACAAAATGCCGTCGATCCACTTCGTGGAGCCACCAACCCTGAGCGCTTGCCGTTGGCTGAATTTGCGCGTGGACGACAGCATGAGGCGGCGAGGGATCTTGGTGTTCAGCAAGCGGCTATCAGCAAGGCAATCCGCGTTGGGCGGGCTGTTTTCGTAACGCGCATGGCTGACGGCTCGTACAGCGCGATTGAAGAGAAGCCATTTCCGTCCCCGCGTTTCGGAGGTGCGGTATGAGCCAGATCACCATCCACAACACTCAGCTGCCCGTCGTTGAGTACCGCGGTCAGCGTGTCGTCACCCTGGCGATGATCGACCAGGTGCATGAGCGACCGGAGGGTACTGCCCGCCGCAACTTCAATGAGCATCGTGGCCGGTTTAATCCAGAGCGCCATTTCTTCGAAGTGACTGCGGACGATATTCGTACGCAGTCGATTGAGCAGGCATTTGCGCCAAGGACTTCGAAAGGCGTCCTGATAACGGAGCGCGGCTACCTCATGCTTGTGAAGGCGTTCACCGATGATCTGGCATGGGAGGTTCAGGAGCAACTGGTGGAGCGGTATTTCAGGCCAGCTCCTGCGCCGGCTCCCGCGCTCCCCACCGACTACATCACGGCCCTGGAGCACCTGCTGGCCTCGAAACGTTCGGAGCAGTTGGCGCTTGAGCAGCGCGACCATGCGATCGCTACCAAGGCTGAGATCGGTAGCCGGCGCGAAGCCACGGCCATGGCCACCGCTTCCGCAGCGGTCCGCAAGGTCATGCATCTGGAGAACGAGCTGGGTCGTGGCTGCCAGCACGCCACCGTGACTGCGGTGGAGAAGGCCGCCCACCTGAGCTTCGGTAGCCAGGGTTTCCGCCCGCTCAAGAACTGGTGCGACAGCCATGGGGTGTCCGCGCCGAAAGTCCAAGACCCGCGATTCGGCTGGGTTCGCTCCTGGCCCGCTGCCGCCTGGGCAGCCGTTTACCAAATTGACCTGACCGAGCTATTCGGCACTCCGGGAGAAACCGCATGAGCATCATCAAACTCGAAATTGCCGAAAAGATCGCAAGCATCGCGAACAAGCCCAACCTCTCTCGCAAAACGATGCTGATCCTTACTCAGCGAGTGGTGCGCAACGGTTTGGCCAAGCTGCAGCAGATTCGCGATGAACGCCGCGTCTTCCGTCGCGAGGCGGCAAAGCTCAAGGCGTACCCAGTGGCGCAGCACCAGGCAGACATCCTCCTGGCGAAATCCAAGAGCCATCGTGAAGATGACCACAAAACCACCAAACAGGGTCTGATCGGTCTGGGTTACCACCTGATCAAGGACACCGACAACAGCTACGACGCCATTGGCTTCGACTGCTTGTGCGACCTGCTGAGCATCAACCCGGTACATCGTGCAGCTATCCAGAACGACGAGCGAGGTCTTGCCGGGCTGATCTACGTCGCAAGGTTGGAAAACAGTGCCAGCCCACAGTCCGAGGGCTGGGGAGAGGGCGGGCCTTTGTTTGAGGCGTGCTTCATGGCGATGGTCGACTGGATCAAGACGGCTCCCGAAGGCGACCTGCCTGATCTGTTCGGCCCAGGTTCGCCTTTTGCTGGCGCTGAAGTGGTCCAGGTCAACCCGTTGACGGATATCACCGGCCCATCATCGGAGACTCTCCAATGACCCCGACCACAACCCACGCCCAGGCGCCCCAGCAGCGCGCTGGTGCAACGATCATCCCCGTGGGCTGGCCAACCTACAGCGCAATGCGGGGTCAGCCCGAATCGGTCCGCTGGCAGTTCTACGAATTCAGCAAGCGCCTGCGTGCCGATCTGGAGGGGCATGGCTGCCTGTTCGTCGAGCCCTACGACGCCTTCGTGCGCCGCGTCTGCGCTGAGTTGGACCTCTGAACATGCATTACTACAAGTTCAACATCAAGGATTGGACGCGGGACACCGCGCACCTCTCCGTGGAAGAGGAGGGCGTCTACCGGCGCCTTCTCGACCACTACTACGAGAGCGAAAAGCCAATCCCACAAGAAACCAAGCCGGTTATCCGTAGGTTGCGACTGGCAGGCCACGAGGAAGCTGTTGTGGTCATCTTGGGTGAGTTTTTCACGCTTGAAGATGACGGCTTTCACCATCGCCGGTGCGACGAGGAGATCGCGAAGTACCACGCGAAAGCGAACGCCTGTCGGCAGAACGGGAGCCGTGGTGGTCGCCCGAAGAAACCCGAAGAAAACCAAAACGGTTCCCAAGATGAACCAAACCATAACCTTAACCAAGAACCACTAACCATTAACCAAGAACCAGAAGATCAAGAGCAGTGCGCCGCTAACGCGACGCCTGGTCAGGCTGAGCCAAAGCCGGATGGTCGGAAACGCGGCACTCGCCTGCCTGATGACTGGGCTCTATCGCCAGAACTGGCTGCATGGGCGAAAGCGGAAAGGCCTGAGCTTGATGATCGAATGGTCCAGGCGATGGCGGATTCGTTCAGGGACTTCTGGATATCCAAGACCGGCAAGGACGCCACGAAGCTCAACTGGGATGCGACATGGCGCAACTGGGTGCGTAACCAGAGGATCGGCGGCAACCAGCGGGCCAGCCCTGGTGCAGGCCAATCGCACCACACCGACCTCGACAAGATTGACCACACCGAAGGCCTGGTTCGCCAGCCCAACGGGACTTACCGGGTAGCAAGATCATGACCACTCCAAAAACTCTGGAATTCAAACCTGGCCAGTGCCGCGTGCACGGCGATTTCACTGATGAACTGATCGAGTCGTTCTCGGGCGACCACTTCTGGCAGGGCTGCACTCGCTGCCAGTTCGACGCACTGCACTCGGCTGACGAGGCGATCCGCAAGCCGGCGCAAGCTTTGCGGCGCGACTGGGCAATGAATGTCAGCCTGATGGCCGCTGAAATCCCACTGCGCTTCCGCAGTGCCACTCTGGACACCTACCGCGCCGAAACCGAAGGGCAGGCCGTGGCGCTGACTGAGTGCCGCGACTACGTGCATGGGTTCGAGCGCAATTGGGAACTGGGCCGCTCGATGATGCTGCTGGGTGACGTTGGCACCGGGAAGACCCACCTGGCCTGCGCTATTGCCCAACAGGTGATCCGCAGCTACGGAGCCTCAGCACGCTACACCATGGCCATCGAGATCATCCGCGACATCAAGATGACTTTCGACAAGAAGTCCGAGCAGACCGAGCGCGACGTGTATGCCTCCCTGCTGAAGCCCGACCTGCTGGTGATCGACGAGGTAGGCGTTCAGCATGGCAGCGACTTTGAGCGCCAGGTGCTGTTCGAGGTAATCGACTCGAGGTACCGACAGCTGATGCCGACCATCGTGATCTCCAACCTGGGGCTTGCCGGCCTGCGCAAGTGCCTGGGTGATCGCGCTGTCGACCGTCTGACCGATGCTGGCGGGCCTGCCGTCCTGTTCACCTGGGCCTCGGCGCGAGGTGAAGCATGAGCGAACTGGTAATGGGCTACCCCGAGGCCGAGCACGGTGTGCTGGGGGCGATCATGCTGGCGTCTCTCGATGGCAACGCCGCGCTGGTGGATGACATCGTGAGCCAGATGACCAGTGCCGACTTCCTCTACGACGACCACGCGGCCCTGTTCGACGTGATCCGTGACTGCTTGGATCGTGGGCTGCCGGTTGATGCGGTGACGGTCGGTGATGTGCAGCGCACTCTGCCGAGCGGGCTGGGCACCCTGGCATTCGCAGTGGAACTCTGCCGGAACGTGCCTTCGGTGGCGAACGCGATGGCCTACGCAAAGCAGGTCAAGCAGTGGGCGGTGATCCGTCAGGTGGTCGACATTGGTCATTCTGCGAAGGCTGCAGTTGCAAACGGCCTTGTTCCGGACGAGATCATCGCCCAGGCCCAGCAGTCCATCGCTGACTTGCGCGACCTGCAGGGCTCCGAGAAGGCCGGGTACAGGCGCATGGCCGAGGTGCTGCCCAAGGTCTTCGACGGCATGCAGGAGGTGCTGGACGATCGAGCGCCGCCGAAGCTGTCCACCGGCCTGGCTGACCTGGACAAGCTGATCGGCTTCCTGCGCCCCAAGAGCATGGTGGTGATCGCCGGCCGCCCAGGCAGCGGCAAGACCATGCTCGGCCTGCAGATCGTCAACCACATTGCTATCCGTGGCGCTGGCGTGGGTCTGATCTTCAGCCTGGAGATGGACGAGAAGGAGTTGACCGTCCGCACCATCGCTTCCCAGGGCGGGATCGACCTGCGCCGCATGGAGGAGGTCAAGAGCCTCGATGAGGACGAGTGGCAGCGCATCGGGACTGCGGGCAGCAAGATCGAGGCAGCTCAGTTGTACCTGAACGACACCCCCGGTATGACCATGAGCGCCATCCGCTCGGAAGCCCGCAAGCTCCAGCGCGAGCAGGGCCTCGACATCCTGATGATCGACTATCTGGGGCTGGTGGGTACTGAGGGCAAGAACCAGAGCCGCACCGACGCCGTGGCGAAGATTTCCATCGCCCTGAAGAATCTGGCGAAGGAACTGAGCGTGCCGGTGCTGGTGCTGGCGCAGCTCAACCGTAACCCGGCGAGCCGCCCGGGCAAGAAGCCCCAGGCCAGCGACCTACGCGACTCCGGCCAGATCGAGCAGGACGCCGACGCGGTGATCCTTGTGCACCACGATCCGGAGTCGGAGGCGGGCGAGCAAGGCGTCACTGAGCTGATCCTGGATAAGGGGCGCCAGGCCCCGCAGGGCTCGTGCCTGGTCCAGCGCCAAGGGCAGTACGCCCGCTTCGTCAACTTCGCCGGTAACCGCCTCCCACCTGACGACGAGGTCGAGATGGGTCGCGTCCTGAATTTCTCCAACCGCCGTAAGGGGAGCAAGCACCATGAAACTTTCTGATCTGTGGCCACGCGCTGGCGCTGGCAAATCTGCAACCCCGGTCGTGTCGGTGAGCGTGACGAAGCGTGTCGGCACCGAGCAGCCTGTTGCCACTGGCAATACCCCGGTGCCCAGCACCACCCCCCGCGCCCCGACCGAGCTACCGGCCACCCTTGCTGAGTGCGAAGCGCTGGAAGAAATCCTGTGCCGTGACGCCATCCGCCTGGAGTGCCAGATCGGCCAGGCCAAGGGCAGGGCAGTTGCCGAGGGCAAATATTCCAACCCTGACTGGTACCACCGCGCCAAGGCAGCGCTGAAGCACATCAATCGCGACCGCCAGCGCCTGATGCAGCACATGAAGGCCTTGCGCGTAGAGGCAAGGCGCAATTGCCCCGCCTGGCAGGGCCGCGACAAGGCCATCCTGCGCGAGTTGAACGCACGGGTACCGAAAGAGGTGTTCGACGAGTGCGTTCGTGTGGTGGATGAAGACCTGGAGGCGTTGCGATGAATCCGCTCAAGTTGATTGCTCGGGTGCTGGCGCCCGTGCATGAGCCGGCCGGGTACCAGCCGGTCGTAACGGATGGCGTGGCGGTGCTCCCGCCCAGTGCTGATGTGGTTCATATCACGCGCTACCCGGAGGCCGAGCGCATTGCCGCCTCGCTGCGGGACTACCCAGGCGACTGGGGCTGGCGCATGAAGGGCTATGAGCTGGAGCACTCGCCCACGGGCTTCGTGATGTGGGTGGCAAATGAGGGCTACGGCTTGGCCGAAGTCTCCAGCGGCAACAAGTCCAAGTTCGAGCCTGGTGAGCAGGAAGTGATCTGGCCCGCTGTTCAGGCCTGGCTGTCATCGCACAAGGTCGGCTTCACCGGCCGACTGCCCAAGGTGAAGATTTGGCGAAAGGGTGGCATCTGGCGCTGCATGTCCGAGCAGCATCCATGGGCTGGCGCTGGAAGCTCGCCTGAGGAGGCATATCAGTCCTGGTCCAGAGCCGTATCGATCGAGGCCCGCACCGACCAGCGCCCCGGTGAAATTCTGCATGTATGGAGTGCCGCGCGATGAGTAACGTAACTGCGGCACTGCCGCGCAAAAGCCTGCAAGAGCATGAACGCAAGTTCCTGAAGATCGCAGGCGTACATTTGGCCGAGGAGAAGGTTGGGGGTGCCACTGCAATGGCCTGCTTGCTCGATATGGTCGCCAGCTGGCACGCCACTCGGATCAATATTGAATTCGGGGATTACTGCAAGCGCTGGGTGTCCGAAGGTAACGCCAAGAGCAAGCCGGCCGACAAGCTGCTTCGCAACCTCCTGGGCCTGGACGACAACCCGCCACCTCGCCGCATCCGGAGGGCTGCATGACGGTCTATCGTGACGCCGAACACGGCGTAGTCAGAGCCATGACGCTCGACGCAATATCGCTACACAAGGGCCAGGCATGGCAGGGCAAGTATCAGCCTCCAGGCTCGCAGTCAGGAAAGGGAGAGAACCCTTGCCCGCTGGATAGATTCGATCAGCTAACTCAGGACGCGATGACTCGATCTCTGCTGCACAGGGTACTTTCGCCGCTGCATTGGAACATGCTCGAGGCCTTCTACAAGGTCGACAACAGCAAGTCGCTGCAACAGGAAAGGGCGCTTGCCATTCAATATGTGGCTAGGGCTGCACCGGGCAAGGCACATTGGCTGTTCCGGCAAAAGTGCGTCACAGCCTGGGCTGTCACCAATTTGCCCGACGGATTCATGCTGCTGCACACCTGGGATAATCTCGACTCGCCTACGCCGGAGAAAACGCTTTACCGGTGGAGGTCAGACATTCGGCGATGGCTCAAGCAGGAACTAGACAAAGCGTTCGCCTCGGCTGCAGTCATCCTTGACGAGGCGGGCCTTATTGCAGAAGCAGCTTGACGCGGTGAGAAAATGAGAATCTAATTCACCACATTGCGGTTTTGCGTCTTGAGAATGCGAACCCTGAGAAGCCCTGGCCATCACAGCTGGGGCTTTTTCGTTTCAAGGCCCCGCCATTGTGCGGGGCTTTTTGTTTGTGAAGGAGCCGCAGCCAGGGAGGCCTACGGGCGACTTCGGCGGGCGGAGGGGGAAGACCCTCAATTTATGCGGATGACACGCTCAGGCAGCTGGGCTAAGTCGGTAGTGGCGTGGATCAAAGCCGTGCGTTCCCTGATCGGCTACGCGATGAGAGTCTGGGGTATGTGACCCAGCGATCCAGGCCAACCAAGCCGGGTATGCACCGGCCCTCCGCAACTTATTCCAAGGCCTCGCCATTTCGCGGGCGCCTTTAATTTCTGACGATCTCCCGATGCCAGTTATCCATTCTCCATTTTTTGCGATAAGCCTAAAATTGTGAGTGGCCATGCCGATACCCTAGGTTCGAATAACCGTTAGGCGTGAAAAAGAGACAATGCGTGACCAGTTTGAGGCTTCCAGGCCTGAACATTTGCTTGCCCGGTTGAATGAAGGCTATTTGGATGTGTCTACCAACCTCGAATGGACTATCTGGCAGCAGGCATGGCAAGCCGCACTAGAACATAAATCATCAGTGCTCGCGGAGCATTCCCCGAAACGAGGTCTGACTGCTGATGAGTTTGAATTTATCAGGCAGTTGTTCGATGTTTCCGAAGCGCAAGGACATGCGAAACTACTTTAGGGTTTGGGCGTGAAGATCGAGCGAACTATTTCAAGCCTCGGCATTTACCGGGGCTTTTCGTTTCTGGAGCATCACCTATGGCCGAGCCGAGTACCGGCGCCCTTGCAGTGACCGGCGTACTTCCCAGCGTCGGCCTGGGTATCCCGATATAGCTATTTATCCCCCTCAATGCGTACATCCGAGATACCCAAATCGGCGACCGCAATGCGCAGATCATCATGTGATAAGCGGCGCGGTGCGCGCATCTCGGACAGGGCGTCAGTGGAGGCATGCAGGCGGAGGAGAGCGGTGAGTACATTGTCTTCGCTCGGCCTAGTAGACCAATCGCAGATCCAAAACCTGGTATGGCCTCTGAGGTTGTAGTCAATGCGGTACCTCATAGGGTGGCTGACCTCCGCCATTGGACGTCGGTTATGCCGAAGCGCTCAGCAACAGGTCGAGAGACCTTCCTGATATCTGAAGCAGTGAATTTAGGAATGACTCCTACGCCAGCTTCGCAGGCCGCCCAGTGCCAAGCCTCAGCGTTATTCATTCGCTCGGCGCGGACGATGAATTCGCGAGCCTCCCCGTGGAGCTTGTAAGCGATTAAAAAAATGTCACTGATCGGCATTTATTAGTTCCCTCTAGTGAGGCCAGATCGGGCAACATTCCTTTTAGCCTCTAGGGGGCTCCTGGGCAAGCATCCGACCGGTTTTACGTCGGTGCACGAATTTTCATTTACGGAGCAAGCAATGGCCCGACCGACCTCGGCCCAGGCGCAGCCACCTCGCTGGGCATAAGGCTCCTCTACTGTTCTCGCTGGGTGGTTGGTCGCCCCAGCCTTCCGCACCCACTCCTAGGCTCGCCACAACGGCGGGCCTTTTCTTTTTCCGCTCCCCGCAACGGGAGGAATCGAGATGGCCCATATGCCGCCAGAGAAAGACCCATCCTTCTGGGTGCTTGTACTGACAGCCCTGAGAGAAAACGGCCTGGCGATGGGCCTGACATTCGCCCTGACCTGGTTGCGTATTCAGTACGACGGCAAGGAAACCCGCCCAGTCCGCCAACTGATCGAGGCAACGCTTGGTGCGCTGATCGTGATGGTGGTTGGCCTGACCGTAAAAGAGTTCGGCCTGAGCATCGCCTGGTCGTTCGCCACCGCTGGCTTTGTCGGTGTGCTTGGCGTTGAGCAGGCACGTCAACTCGGCAGGCGCTGGGCAGAGCGAAAGGTCGATGGCCCATAACCTGCGCCACAAAATCTAGGGCGCGGTTTCGTGGTGTCTCATTCTGTGCGCAGTAATGGGAATCGCTCTTCAGGGTTGCGTGAGCCAGCGTTCAGTTTCTCGCATTCTGCTGCCGCCGCCGTCCTATTGGTGAAGCCGCGCTTCAGCCTTTCCTTTTCTTGATTGTCGTAGATGTCGAAGCCGCCCGAAGTGGTGGCGGCATAGAACCGGTTACCGATTTGGAACGACTCACCTTCGATAGGTACAGCCGGAACGATAACGAATCGTGGTTGCATGACTTAGGCCTCCCCAGGCAGATACCCAAGTATTAGTTCGATTGCAGAAAGCCAGCAATATGACTCATCGAGACGAATTGATGGCATTCCGTGTCACTAGCGTCAGTGGTCATCTGGCTCTCAATCAGGCCAAGAGTTGCTCCGCGCCACAATGCAGACATGCGCCGTTTCGTGGCGCGAGGTAAGCCGATGATCACCCTGACCGACATCAACCGCCGGCAGCACTTCCTGGCGCCGACCGCCATTGCCCGCGTGCAGGAGGCCGGTACCAGCTCGCAGTGGCACGGCGTCTGCGCCATCGTCCATACGTTCGATGGCCAGGTGCTGGAGGTGCGTGAGCGAGCCGCCGATATCGCCGCCCAGGTTGGCATGCGGCGAGAGGGATAAGTGGTGGCCAGGACGAGAGCGCCATTCACACCCTGCAAGCTCTATGTGGACGGAGCCGAAGGCATCGCGGTTGGCGATTACGTCACTACTGCAGCCGGTTCGGCCTACCTGGTGCAGACGCTTCGGGTCAGCCGTACCAGGCCAGAGCGCAAGCATATGGATTGCCTGCGCTGGCCGATCGCCGAGGTGCCGCCTGATGCGCGGTGCTACCAACTGACTTGGTACAAGAGATAGGGAGCACGAACAATGGCCCGCATGACCGCGACAATCGTCTGCCGCCATCGCTGGTGGCTCAAGTTTTACCTGGCCGGCGTGCTCGCCATGGCACAGATGACCGGTCGCGAGCCGAACCCGGAGCGAGTCAGCTACTGGGTTGTGCGCGGACTCAAGGTCGAGGTGCGCTGATGGCCTGCAGCGGATGCGCCGCCCGGCGCGAACGAATGATGAAGTGGACGAAGGTGGCGTATGAGCGAGCAGCAAACCTATTCGCAACAAATCGAGAAGCTGAGCCCGAAGAAGGGCGACCTGTTGGTGGTCAGCGTTCCGTTCCCGATCAAGACGGAGGTGCGCGAGCGACTGACTCAGCACCTGGCAGGGACGGCTGATCGACTCAAGTGTGAGCTGATCGTGCTTGAGGCGGGCATCACTGCTCAGCTGCAACCAAGCGTGAGCGACTTGCTGGCCGAGCAGCGGAAGCAGACTGCGCTACTGGAGCAGATCGCCACCCAGAACCTGGCGCTGATCGAAGCGCTGGCTGACGGTGACGATGTTGACCCTGATGCCCAGCCATTGACCTACCTGAGCGGCGCGCCCGTTCTGGCTGGTCGGTGATGGGCAAGCTCAATACCTTAAAGAGCCAAGCCAAGATGCTCGAGGTCGCGCCAGTCCAGCAGGTCCAGCAAACGCAGTGGGGTTCTGGTCGAGGCGGCAGGCCATGGCGCCGCATCCGGGAACGCATCCTGCTTCGTGATCAGTACACCTGCTGCTGCTGTGGCTTGGTCACCCAGGAGCTTGAGGTCGACCACATTATCAACGTCGCTGAGGGTGGCAGTGATGATGAGTCGAATCTCCAAAGCCTATGCGTCCCCTGCCATCAGGCGAAGACAGCGACCGAGGCGGCAAGGGGTCGCGCCTTGGGACTTTGAGGCACGCCAATTCCCTGATTTCTGCACCTGATTAGGGCAAGGCAGGCGGGGGGAGGGTCGGGTCTGGAAACCGTTTTCCCTCGGACACCGCGCCCAACTCATGCGCAGATTTTTTCCTCGTTAACAGGAGTTGTTAACTGTGGCGTTAACCGAACAGAAGCGCCGGTATGCCGAAGCGCGGCTGTCCGGCAAGAGCAAGAAGGAAGCGGCTATCGCTGCTGGATGCCCTGAAAAGACTGCATCGCAGGCTGCGTCAAGGTATGAGAAAGATCCTGATGTCCAGGCTGCGTTGGGTAGGGCAACTGCCGTTAAGGCCAGTAAGAAGGAGGAGCCACCTACTGGCGACCCTGACGCGTACATCCCGGCAGCTGCTGCTGGCCCTATTGAATTCTTCGAGCAGGTCATGAACGACCTAGAGGCTGACCCCAAGCTGAGGATGGAGGCGGCAAAGAACCTGGCGGCATTCACGGTCGCCAAGCCCTCCGCCCTGGGCAAGAAAGAGCAGAAGCAAAAGGACGCTGAACAGGTGGCCGGCAATCGCTTCGGGCTCCGGGGTCAGCCTAAGCTTGTAGTGAGCAATCCATGAAGCCTTGGAGCACTGCCTGTCCCGACTGGGAGGAGAGGATCGTCAACCGGCAGTCTCTTGTGCCGGTCCAGCCCATTTTTCAAGATCAAGCAGATGATGCCCTAGACGTGTTCTGTCACCTCCGAATGGTGGACGCTCACGGCAGCCCCCTTATGGGGGAGACTTGCCAGCCCTGGGTGCTCGATCTTGTTGCTGCTCTGTTTGGGTCCTATGACGCCCAGGCCCGCCGCAGGCTCATCACCAACTACTTTCTTATGGTGAGCAAGAAAAACGGGAAAAGCACCATCGCAGCCGGCATCATGCTGACGGCTCTGATCCTGAACACTAGAGCCTCGGGCGAGTTCATCATACTGGCGCCCACCAAGGAGGCTGCCGATAACGCCTACAAGCCTATCCGCGACATGATCAATGCTGACGAGGACCTGCAGGCCAGGTTCCACGAGCAGGAATACCACCGATTGGTTACGGATCGCCTGAACAAGGCGACTCTCAAGGTGGTGGCGGCGGACGCGGCGACGGTGACAGGCAAGAAGGCCATCGGCGTGTTCATCGACGAGCTGTGGGAGTTTGGCAAACAGGCCAAGGCCGCGAGTATGCTCACCGAGGCCACTGGCGGTATCACATCGCGTCCCGAGGGTTTCATTTTCTACTGCACCACTCAGTCGGATGCACCACCTGCCGGCGTGTTCAAAGCGAAGCTCGAATACGCCAGGAAGGTGCGAGACGGAGAAGTTCGCGACGACCGCTTCCTCCCGGTCATATACGAATTCCCGAGACACATGATTGAGCAGGGGGCGCACCGCGATCTGGCCAACGCTTACATCACCAATCCCAACTGGGGTATCTCGGTTGATGAGGATGTGATCAGGCAGAAATACCAGGAAGCGCAAGAAGGTGGTGAGGAGCAAGTTCGGGACTTTCTTGCCAAGCACATGAACGTCGAGATCGGGCTGAATCTTCGAGCCGACCGCTGGGCAGGCGCTGACTTTTGGGAGGCCCAGACCGACAATGCACTGAGCCTGCAAAGCCTGTTGGACCAGTCCGAGGCGGTGACTATTGGCATCGATGGCGGCGGGCTTGACGATCTTCTTGGGCTCACAGTGCTGGGGCGAAAGACCGGCGCCGATATCTGGCTTTCGTGGTCGCTGGCTTGGGCTCACCCCATCGCCCTGGAGCGCCGCAAGTCTGAGGAATCCAAGTACCGAGACTTCGAAAAGGATGGCGACCTTGTGATTATCAAGGAGCTGCCAGGGGATGTTGCTGCGGTGGCGGACATCGTGGAAATGATCGATGGCACTGGCCTGCTGGCAGGGATCGGCATGGACCCGGAGAAAACCCACAAAGTCATGCTCGAGGAGCTGCTGAAAAGGAAGATCGACCAGAAAATCATCTTCGGCATACCCCAGGGGTGGAAGTTGGTTGGTGCCATCAGCATTGCTGAGCGTAGGCTGGCTGAGCGAAAGCTGTTCCATGCCTCCCAGCCAATGATGAATTGGTGTGTCGGCAACGCCCGGATCGAATCTCGAGCCAACTCAGTGCTGATCACCAAGCAGGCCAGTGGCACCGCCAAGATCGATCCGGTGATGGCATTGCTCAACGCGGTGGAGCTCATGAATACGAACCCGTCTCCTCCCGGCAAGAAATACCAGATGTTTTTCCTCAACTCGTAGCTGTTGCGCTACGCCAGGCCCGCCAAGTGCGGGCTTTTGCATTTCTGGGGTAACCAATGAACCGAGCCTACAGCCTCCTTGAGATCAAGGCGGTGGACCATGACGCGCGGGTGATCACCGGGATCGCCACCACGCCCTCGCCTGACCGTATGGACGATGTTGTTGAGCCAAAGGGCGCGCAATTCAAGTTGCCGATCCCCTTCCTGTGGCAGCACAACCACGATCAGCCGGTAGGACAGGTGACCAAGGCCACCGTGACGGACGCGGGAATTGAAGTGACGGTGGAGTTGGCCAAGGTCGACGAGCCCGGCACATTGAAGGATCGCCTCGATGAGGCCTGGCAGTCGATCAAAGCCAAGCTGGTTCGAGGCCTGTCTATCGGGTTTTCGCCGATCGAATCGGCCAACATCGACGGCAGCTGGGGCCGCCGCTTCCTCAAATGGGAGTGGCTGGAGCTTTCCGCCGTGACCGTTCCAGCAAACGCTGGTGCCAGCATCCAAACCATCAAATCCATCGACCGAGAGCTGCGCGCCGCGACTGGCAATAGCGCGCTCCCTGTCGTGCGCATCACCCCTGCCGGCGCTTCGGCACCTATTACAAAATCTGCGAAGCCCGAGGAGGGCGATATGAACATTCAGGAACAAATCAAATCCTTCGAGAGCACCCGATCCGCGAAGGCTGCCCGCCTCGAAGAAATCATGGCCAAGGCCGCCGAAGAAGGTCGCACCCTGGACGCCTCCGAATCGGAGGAGTACGACACCATTGAGGGTGAGCTGAAGTCCATCGACGGCCACCTGGGGCGCCTGCGCGGCCTGGAGAAGTCCATTGCCTCGAATGCAAAGCCGGTCGAGCCTGGTCGCGTGAACAGCGTTTCGAAAGGTCACGAAGTTCGTGACAACGCCGTAATCCGCGTCGAACGGACTCTGCCCAAGGGCACCTCCTTCACCCGCTATGCCATCGCGCTGGCGCGCTCGAAGGGCAACCTGATGCAAGCGGTAGAGGTCGCTAAAGGCTGGGAGGAATCCACCCCTGAGGTGGTGACCGTTCTGAAGGCCGCTGTTGCCGCTGGCACCACCACCGACCCGGCCTGGGCAGCGCCTCTGGTCGAGTACCAGACCATGGCCAGCGAGTTCATTGAGCTGCTGCGTCCACAGACCATCATCGGCAAGATCCAGGGCCTGCGCCGCGTACCGTTCAATATCAAGATGTCCGGCCAGACCTCTGGTTCCAGCGTGAACTGGGTGGGCGAGGGCAAGCCTAAGCCGGTTTCCGCCCTGGCTTTCGACACCACCACCCTGCGCTTCACCAAGGCTGCCGGTATCGTGGTGCTGACCGATGAGCTGGTGCGCTTCAGCAACCCGAGCGCTGAGGCCTTGGTCCAGGCGGACCTCACCGCATCGATGGCGCAGTTCCTCGACGTGGCCTTCGTCGACCCGGCGATCGCAGAAGTGGCCGAGGTGTCCCCGGCATCGATCACCAACGGCGTAACGCCGATCGTTGCCAGCGGCACCACCGCTGACGCTTTGAAAGCGGATGTGAAGCGACTGTTTGCCGCCTTCCTGGCTGCCAACATGACCCCGGCTGGCGCGGTTTGGATCATGACCCCGACCATGGCGCTGACCATCGGCATGATGACCAACGCACTGGGCCAGGCCGAGTTCCCTGGCATCGACATGAACGGCGGCACCTTTATGGGCCTGCCGGTAATCGTGTCGGAAAGCGTTCCGGCCAACCCTGGGTCGGGCAGCCCGCTTACCGGCGCTGGCCAGCGGCTCATCCTGGCCAAGGCATCGGAGATCCTGCTGGCTGACGATGGTGGCGTGACCATTGACGTGAGCCGTGAGGCCTCCCTGCAGATGGATAGCGCGCCCGCTGCTGGCGCCACTGAGTTGGTCAGTCTGTGGCAGAACAACATGGTGGCCCTGCGCGCTGAGCGCTTCATCAACTGGAAGCGCCGCCGCCTGCAGGCAGTGGGCTACATCGACTCGGCCAACTACGAGTCCTGATCCATCAGGGCCGGGGTAGCTCCCGGCCCTTCCTGGAGGGAAGTCCCAATGCAAATGGTTGCTCTGAAAGAATTCCGCTACGCCGGGCAGCAGCTGCTCCCTGGTGATGCATTTGAGGCCCGTGATCGCGATGTCAGGCTGCTGAGGGCGATCAGCAATGCTCGGCTTGACGATGACGCTGAAGCCCCATCTGAGCAGGAACAGAAGGGATCGCCAACCCCCGCGAAGCGCACCTACAAGCGCCGCGACATGAAGGCCGAATGACAGGTGGAGCCGCGATGAAACTGTTCAACTGGGGAGCTCGGACTGAGCAAAAGGCCTTGCGACCCGCTGACAATCGTGGCGGCTGGCTAGGCGTGATCCGCGAGTCCTTCGCGGGGGCATGGCAGCAAAACGTAGAGGTTGATCAGGATACGGTCCTGGCGTTTTCGGCTGTGTTCTCCTGCATAACGCTGATCGCATCGGATATCGCAAAGCTGCGGGTCAAGCTGGTTGAGTTCACGAAGGACAAAGTGTGGGAGGAGACGACAAGCTCGTCATTCTCTCCAGTGCTTCGCAAGCCCAACCATTTTCAGAACCGTATCCAGTTCTATGAGTCTTGGGTGACATCGAAGCTCACAAACGGGAATGCCTACGCGCTGAAACTACGCGATGCGCGAGGCGTCGTGACGAAGCTCTACATCCTTGATCCTCGGCGCGTCACGCCGCTGGTTGGTGATGACGGCAGCATCTTCTACGACCTCAAGGCAGACAACCTGTCCACGCTGCAGGAGGGCGTGGTAGTGCCGGCCAGCGAGATTATCCATGACCGCATGAACTGCCTCTTTCACCCACTGGTTGGCATCTCGCCTATCTACGCCTGTGGTCTGGCAGCGATGCAGGGCAATGCGATCCAGAACAACTCTGCGAAGTTCTTCCAGAACGGCTCGAAGCCAGGTGGCGTGCTCACCGCTCCGGGAGCGATCAGCGAAGAAACTGCCAAGCGCCTCAAAGCGCACTGGGATAGCGAATATTCCGGGCAGAGCGCCGGCAAAGTCGCTGTCCTGGGCGACGGATTGAAATACGAAGGCATGGCGATGTCGGCAGCCGATTCGCAGCTCATTGAGCAATTGAAATGGTCAGCGGAAATCGTCTGCTCTGTTTTCCATGTACCTGGCTACAAAGTTGGAGTAGGGCCGCAGCCAACCCATAACAACGCCGAAGTACTCAACCTGGAGTATTACTCGACCTGTCTCCAGTCATTGATTGAGGCGCTTGAGTTGTGCTTGGACGAGGGATTGGAGCTGCCTTCGCAGTATGGGACCGAGTTCGACCTAGACGGTCTGCTTCGCATGGACACGGCGTCCCTCTACAAGGCTAATAACGAGGCGGTCAGTGGTGCGTGGATGAAACCGAACGAGGCCCGCCGGCGTGCAGGGTTGCCCCCTGTGGAAGGTGGCGACTCGCCAATGATTCAGCAGCAAAACTACAGCCTAGCAGCGATCGCCAGGCGCGACGCGCAGCCTGACCAGTTTTCTACTGCTCCCGTCACGCCGGCAATACCGGAACCATCTGGTCCTTCCGAGCCCACCACCGACGAACTGGACGACCAGGCGCGAGTATTCGCGCTGCTTGTTGAGAAGGAGTTGAACCTTGAATTTGCGTGAGCTTGAGGCACAAGCAAAGGTACTGGCGCCGGTTCTGAAGGGGCTCGTTGACAAAGCGCTTGCTGCATTTCGGGGGGACCTCCGCAAGGACCTGGATGAGCGTGACGCCGGCCTTCGCAATGAACTAGCTGAGGCAGTCAAAGAAATCCCTTCGCCTGATGTCGAGGTGATCGCCGCGCAGGCAGCAAAGCTTGTTCCAACACCTGAGAATGGTAAGGACGCCGATCCCGAAGTTATGCGCCAGGCCGTCGCGGATGAAGTGGCCAAGATACCCGTGCCAAAGAATGGCGAATCAGTGACGGTCGAGGACGTGGCACCGATGATCCGGGATGCTGTCCAGGAAGCGGTCGCCGCGTTGCCGCCGGCAGAACCTGGCGTGAGCGTGACGGCCGAGGATCTGCGTCCGCTGATCGCCGAAGAACTGGCCAAGGCTATGGCCGGGCTGGAGCTGCCAAAGGACGGCGAGCCGGGCCGCGATGCGCTTCAACTCGAAATACTTCCCGAAATCGACCTGGAGAGATCCCACGTTCGCGGAACTTTCGCGACGCACGCCGGCGGACTGTGGCGCGCCTTCGAACGAACACAGGGTCTGAAAGGCTGGGAGTGCATCGTGGAAGGACTGGCGCGGGTCGAGATCGAGCAGAGCGGCGAGCGCGGTCTGGACGTGGCTCTAACGCTGTCCAGCGGCTCTCAGGTGCGCAAGGCGCTACAGCTGCCAGTGATGATTTATCGCGGCGTTTTCGCTCCTGGCGACTACGTGCCAGGCGATACGGTCACCTGGGGCGGCAGCCTATGGCACTGCGACGAACCCACGACCGACAAGCCGGGCGAGGCTGGGAGTAAGGGCTGGACCTTGGCCGCGAAGCGCGGCCGCGACGGCAAGGACGGCACCAACGGCAAAGACCTGACCAAGGGGGTATCTGCGTCATGATGTTCATCACTCTGGAGCAAGCAAAATCACAGCTTCGCGTGGATGATGACGCCGATGATGAAGACATCCGCGACAAGGTCCTTGAAGCAAGCGATCTGGTCAGGGGTTACCTCAAGTCCGCTGCTGACGCCTACCTAGATGCGGATGGGGAGGCCATCCCCGCCAAGGTCCCCTATGCAGTAAAGGCGGCCACCAAGATGATGCTCGGCTACCTGTACAACCAGCGCGATAGCGACCCAGACCGTGAGTTTGAGCAGGGAATGCTCCCCAGGCCGGTCACCGCGCTCCTCTACCACCTTCGCGACCCGGCATTGGCATGAGCATTCAAGCAGGAAAGCTGCGGCACCGGATCGAGATCCAACATAAGGTTACACCCCGTGACCCCGCCACTGGCGAGTTTGGCGAGCCTTCTTGGCAGCTATTCGCCAAGGTATGGGCGCAGGTGACGCCTCTGTCGGCCCGCGACTTGGTTGCCGCTCAGGCCGCGCAGTCGGAGGCCACAGCGCGCATGGTGATCCGGTACCGCCCCGGTGTGCTGTCCACGATGCGCATAATCTACCGGGGCGAGGCATACAGCATTGAAGGGCCGCCTCTGGCTGATCCCAACTCAGGGCTGGAGTACCTGACCATACTGGTCTCTAAAGGAGCGAAGGATGGCCAATGAGATCTCTGTGCGCCTGCAAGGGCTGAAGGCCGCCACCGAAAAGATGACCGGCCTGGCGCCGAAGCTGCGCCGCGGTGCCCTGCGTAAGGCCGCCCGCCAGGCAATGAACATCGTCAGGGACGACGCCAAGGCGCGGGCACGGGCGCTGGATGATCCAGAAACCGCTGAGAAAGTCTGGAAGAACATCATCACCCAGGAATCGGCTCGCCAAGGGCGGCGCGAGGGTGGCGTGGTGATGAAGGTCGGTGTTCGCGGTGGCGCCAGTTCCAACCAGCACAGCCAAGACGCCAGCGGCAACCCTGGCGGCGACACCCGGCACTGGCGATATCTGGAGTTCGGCACCCAATACAATCCGCCGGCCCCGTTCATGCGGCCAGCGTTCTCCACGAACGTCAACGCCGTAACCGATCGCTTCGTGCAGGTACTCGGCCAGGAAATCGAAGCGGCACTGTGAGGAGCCTATGGAAGCGCCAATTTTTGCCGTTTGCTCGGCTGACCCAGGTGTGGCTGCGCTTCTCGGTGCCGGCATTGAGTGCCGGCTGTACTCCTTTGGTGAGGGGCCGGAAAAGCCGATCAAACCGTATGCGGTCTGGAGCGTGATCGCTGGCAGCCCTGAGAACTACTTGGCCGGCCGCCCCGACGCCGACAGCTTCACCCTGCAACTGGACGTGTATGCCGCAACTGGCGGGCCGGTGTTGGCCGTCACCAAGGCGCTGTGTGCAGCTATCGAGCCGCGCGCCTACGTCGTCCGCTGGGGCGCTACGGACCGCGACCCGGATACCAAGGACTTTCACCGAAGTTTCGACGTGGACTGGATAGTCCCCCGCTGAACCTACCGAGCCCGCCAAGTGCGGGCTTTCTTTTGCCCGACAGGAGATATCCATGTCTGTTTTGACTCAAGGTACCCAGGTGTTTGCCCTGGCCCCGTCGCTTACTGGCGCCGGCCCCCGCACCGTGATGGAAGTCGAGTGCGCCACCGCCTTCAACCCTGGTGGCTCCCCGAAGGAGCAGATCGAGGACACCTGCCTCAGCTCCAGGGAGCGAACCTACAAGCCTGGGCTGCGTACGCCGGGCCAGGCCTCGCTGACCGTCAACGCCGATCCGAAGAACGCAAGCCACATCCGACTGCACCAGATGTCCGAGGCCGATGGCGATACCACCGTTAAGTGGGCTGTTGGTTGGTCCGACGGTACCGCAGTGCCGACCGTCGCTGCAGCTGGCAGCATCGATCAGATCACCGTGAGCAACGGCGGTAGCGGCTACACCAGTGCGCCGACGGTCACCCTTACCGGCGGCGGTGGCAGCGGCGCCACTGCGGTGGCTGTTCTCGATGATGATGCGGTGGTGGCCATCAACATCACCAACCCTGGTTTTGGATACACCGGCACCCCGAGCGTCACCTTTACCGGTGGTTCCGGTACCGGTGCCGCCGCTACCGCCACCATTAACGCGGAAGAAGACTTCGTGCTGCCGCCGTCGCGCACCTGGTTCGTCTTCGAGGGCTACGTCGCGGACTTCCCGTTCGACTTCGCCGCCAATGCCGTGGTTAGCACCGCGGTCTCCATCCAGCGCTCGGGCGGCTCCGCCTGGATCGCGAAAACCGCATAAGGGGTAACCATGGATCTCGCGCAACTGAAGAAGAAAGGGGGCGTCATCGCCGACGCCCTGGTGCCGAAGGAGGTCGAGTGGAAGCACGCCGACAAGAACGGCAAGCCCATCACCGACAAGTTCACCGTGCACGTCCGCCGGCACGCCTTCGGCGTCATGGAGGCTATGTTCGCTGGCGGCGAGGCCGAGCGCTTCAAGAACGCCCGCTACCTGGCCGCCTCGATCATGTTGGGCAAGGACGGTACCGAAGAGCTTCCGTTCGACGATGCCGTCAACCTCGACTCGGCCCTGGGTATCGTCCTGCTCAATGCCGTCAACGAGGTGAACAACCCTCCAGCAAAGAGCTGACCCTGGCCGACGAGCTGTGGCATGAGTTGGTGCTGAACGGGGTCGGCGGCAGTACGATCGCCGAGGCCAAGGCCACGCTTTCCTACGCGGAAGTGCTGGCCTGGGTCGCCTATCGGGACAAGCACGGATCGCTTAATCTCGCGCGCCGAATCGAGCTCACCGGCGCCTTGATTGCGCTGCAGGTCAACCGTGGCTCAGGCGGCAAGGCGGATCTGTACGATTTCATGCCACATCACTCGCGGCCGGGGCCTTCGTTAGAGCAGGCAATGGCGGAATGGCGTTGACGTGGTAGATTCCCTCATTTTGCCAGGAGGCAATCATGAGGAAGATATTCACGGCGGCCGCAGTGCTCGCCTTGTCCGCTTGCGCGAGCTACGGCAAGCCGGTGACCCAGGCTCAGCTGGATGCAATTCAGCAGGGAACGACTACCCGCGACGATCTAGTTGCCAGCTTCGGCAAGCCACTGGCTGTGACAAAGAACTCTGACGGCACCCAGATCATGTCTTGGGGTTACTCTTATGTTGGTTTCGCTGGTACCAACTATAAGAGCCAAGGCCTGAGCGTGATACTCGACTCATCCGGCAAGGTAGTCAGCTACACGACAACGGATATGGCGAATCCATATCAGTAAGGAATTAACAAAGCCCGCTTCGGCGGGTTTTTTTTCGCCTGGAGGAAAGCATGGCGAGTCGCTCCCTGGGCACACTGACTCTCGACCTGATTGCAAGGATTGGCGGTTTTCAGCAGGGCATGGATCAAGCCGCCAGATCAACTCAGCGGAGCATGGCTCAGGTTGAGCGTCACGCGGACAGGGCCTCAGCGGCCGTCATGTCCTCCTTCAAAGCCATTGCTGGTGCAGCTGCTGCATATCTCGGCGCCCAGCAGATAGTCCAGTACTCGCAGGCGTGGGTGGGTGTCCAAAACCGAATCAAGCAGGTTTCGGAGACCTTCGAAGATTTCTCCAAGCAGTCTCAGGCGGTCTTCTCGATCGCGCAGAACTCCCAGTCGTCCCTGGACGCAACTGCGGAGCTTTACCAGCGCATCGCAGCGTCTTCTGGCCAGCTTGGCGCAAGTCAAGAGAAGATCGCCCAGGTCACGCAGAACATCAGTAAAGCAATGTCCGCGAGCGGCATTTCTGCTGAAGCGGCCCAGGGTGCGTTGGTACAGCTGGGCCAGGCATTTGCTTCCGGGGTGCTTCGTGGGGAAGAGTTGAACTCTGTCCTCGAGCAGGCCCCTGGCTTGGCCCAGGCGATTGCGGATGGTCTTGGTGTCGCACGCGAGTCGCTTCGCTCAATGGGTGAGGCAGGCAAACTGACTTCCAAGGATGTTTTCGCCGCGATCCTGAATCAGACCAGAGCTATCGATGATTCATTTGCGCGATCGCAGACCACCATCTCCGGAGCTTTCCAGGTGATGGAGAACAGCGCAATCAAGGTCATTGGTACGCTTGACGAGTCGCTTGGCGTGACGAAGACCTTCGTGAGCGCAGTCCTTGAGCTATCCAAAGCGTGGGACACCAATGGCGTTCAAACCTACACGCAGTTGCTGAAAACTGGGCTCTATGTGGCCCTGGCGCGCGTGGCCACAGGGTTTGTAAATTCCAGCGCTGCGAAATGGGCGGATTTCCAGGCTACGAAACAGCAGACTTACATGACCTCGGTCGCCGCTGCCGGCGAGCTCCGCAGGGCCGAGGCAGTTCGTGCCGGGGCTGCCGCTGATGTGGAGGCCGCAGCGCGAGCTGTTGCCAGCGCTAAAGCCAGGGTAAGCGCCGATCGCCAGGTTCTGGCCTCTGATGTTTCGAGGTTGCAGTCTGTTCAGGCGGCGTTGGCTGCTGAGAAAGCGCTGGAAACCCAGAGGCTTCAGGCTCAGATCACTGATGTTGGCCGTCAGCAGGCAGTGGCCAGGATGGCTGAGTTGCGGTTGGCTGAGGTTGCAATTACCAATCAGCTTGCAGCGGCAGAGGCAAAGCTGGCAGCCACAACTCTGGCAACATCCGCCCAGGTCACCGCGGCGATCAACCAGCAAACGGTGGCCAAAGAAGCGCTAGCCGTGGCGACCACGCAGGTTACTGTTGCCCAGACGGCGTCGACTGTAGCAATGGGAGCATGGTTCTCGGCCGCTACCACAATGGGCGCTGCCCTCGTGACGCTGCGGACGGCTGGAGCAGCTGTATTGCGCATGGCTGCCGGATGGCCTGGCCTGATTCTGACCGTTGGCGCGCTGGCGCTGTCCTTCATCGACTTCGGCGACAAAGCCGAAGAGGGCGCCGGCAAGGCGGCGAACGCCTTCGAGGATGCCTCGACGCGCATCCGCCAGGCCTCCAGGTCGATGCTGCCGGAGAACCTGAGCACCCAGTCTTACGACCAGCTGCAGGATCGACTGAAGGGGCTTCAAGCTGAGCTCAAGGAAACGGAAAAGCTGCAGGAGCGATTCCAGAAGGGAGTCGACGACAAGAGCGATGTACCGTTCGAAACGTCGCTCGACGCCTCGAAAGAGAAGGCTGACGCGCTCAAGCTGGCCATCCAGTCGGTGCAGAAGGAGCTCAACAGCTCCCGCCTGGCTTCTGACAAGGAGGGCAGCACCTACCTCAAAAACCTCGAAAAGCAGGCAGTTGTCGCGGGCAAGCTGACCGAGGTCGAGAAGCTGCGAGCGCAAATCGCCGCTGGCGCGGTGAAGTTCTCGCCGGACGACGAAAAAAAGGCCCTGAACGCCGCCGCAGCGATCGACAAGGCGAACAAGGCACTGAAGGAGTCGAAGGCGGGCGACAAGGACAGCAAGGCCCTGGGGCGGCGCTTTGAGGACATTGAGGAGGGTTATCAGCGGCAGATCGAGCTGATCAACACCACTACCGACAAGCGCAAGAATGCAACCGAGGTTGAGAAGCTGGCCTTCGAGATCTCGGCAGGCAAGTTGGAAGGGGTCAACGCCGAGCAGCGCAAGCGCCTGGAAGGTCTTGCGGCAGAGTTGGACGCTAAGAAGGCGCTGCTCAAAGCGGACCAGGATGCCAAAAAGTTAGCTGCTCTCCAGTTCAACCTAGGTGAGGACAACCGCACAGCCAAAGAAGGCTTGGACATGGAGCTTGCTGGCGCTGGCCAGGGAGACAAATATCGCGAGCGCTTCCGAGAAATTCTGTCTATTGAGCAGGACTTCAACAAGCAGCGTCGCGAGATGTACAAGGAGTACAAGGAGGCGGTTCTTGCTGAAGATCCAGACGCTGAAGCGAACTACAAGAAGGAGACCGAGGCGCTCGACAATGCCCTGGCAATTCGCCTTGAGCACCAGCGTAACTTCTACGAGAAGCAGGACGAGATGCAGGGCAATTGGCTCAATGGCGTGCGAGATGCGTGGCAGAACTTCGCTGATGAAGCGAAAAACTACTCCGCCATTGCCTCTGATGCCACGAGCTCTGTTCTCGGGAGCGCCAGAAGCGAGCTCAGTTCGTTCATGTCGGATGTGGCCACTGGTTCGAAGGATGCTGGCGACGGATTGATCGACATGGTGACAGGTTTCGCCAAGTCATTCGTTCAGGCCCTGTCAGACATGGCCGCGCAATGGCTTGTTTATCAAGCCGTGCAGTTAACGGTTGGCAAGACGACTCAAGTGTCCGCAGGGCTGGCGATGGTTGCCAATGCTCAGGCTACTGCGTTTCAGGCGAGCCTGGCTGCGTTCGCGTCTACTGCGGCAATACCGATCGTTGGTCCGGCAATGGCTCCCGCAGCCGCAGCGGCTGCCGCTGCTACTGCAGCACCCATGGTGGCCGGCGTAGCGTCTAGCGCTTTGATGGGCATGGCGCACGACGGTATCGACAGCATCCCGCGAGAGGGCACCTGGCTGCTCGACGGAGGCGAGCGGGTGTTGAACCCGAATCAGAACCAGGACCTGACCCAATACCTGCGCAACGCGAACGATGCTGGCGCGGGCGCTGGGCTGGGCGGCGGCATCACCATCAACGCGCCGGTTACCGTCCAGGCCCAGCCGGGCATGAGCGATGAAGCCGCGCGGCGGCAAGGAGAAATGATGGGGCAGGCGTTCAGGCAAACCATCCGTGAGGTCGTTAACGAAGAGTTCGCCCAGGGCGGCTCGATGTGGAGGCGGTAATGCCCGAGACATTCAGCTTCTGTACCAGGGTCGGCGCCTCTGGCGAGATCAAGCACAGGGTTTGGGAAAACGAGTTTGGGGACGGTTACGTCCAGTCAGGCGGCACTGGCATCAACGGAAGATCGCAGGAATGGTCGCACCAGGCCACGGGGAGCCTGGAGGAGGGGCAGGAGCTTCGCCAGATGCGCGATTTCCTCGACCGCCACGAAGGCTACAAATCGTTTCTCTGGACCCCACCTGGCGGCGCTCCAGGCCGGTACAAGGTCAACGGCTACAAGCTGGACCCGCAAGGCGCCGGGATATTCAAAATCAGCTTCACCATGAAGCAGGTGTTCACCCCTTATTGACCCCGCCCGTGCGGGGTTTCATGTTTCTGAGGCCCCATGACTTTCGAGACCGATATCCAGAAACTCGAGCCGGGCAACCAGATCCGGCTGTATGAGGTGGACGCCACCCGCCTGGGCGGCAACCTCATGCGCTTCCACGGCCACGCCCAGGAAGGCGACATTATCTGGCAGGGCCAGCTGTACGAGCCAATCCAGATCGAGGCCAAGGGCTTCGACATTCGCGGAGACGGTCGACCCGCCACACCAACCCTGCAACTGGCGAACGAAATCGCCGGCGTGCGCGGCGCGGTCACGGCGATGTGCCTGGCGCTCAAGGATCTGGCCGGTGCGCGGGTGAAGGTCATCGAAACCTTCCGGCACTTCCTGGACGCTGCCAACTTCCCGGACGGCAACCCCAATGCGGCAAACCAGGCACGGGAAAACTTGTGGTTCATCGAGCAGAAGACCGAGGAAGACCGCGAGCAGGTAACGTTCCAGCTGTCGAGCCCGCTCGACCTGGGTGGCGTGCAGCTTCCCAGCCAGCAGATCACCAAGCTGTGCCGCTGGGCCACGCGCAACGGGTACCGTGGCGAGGCCTGTGCGTACGCTGGCGCGGCGATGTTCACCAAGCAGAACGAGCCCACGGACAACCCTGCGCTCGATCGCTGCGCCGGCCGTTGGAGCAGCTGCAAGCTTCGCGGAAACACTCGCCGATTCGGCGGTTCTATGGGCGCGAGCCTGATCGCAAGTTCGAGGTAACCATGCGCATCAACCAACAGCTGCAGGCCGCGATCCGCGAGCATGCCGAACGCGCTCACCCGGCGGAAGCCTGCGGCGTGCTGATCAAGACCGAGGCCGGCCGCGAGTACGTGCCATGCCGCAACCTGGCACGGACCCCGCGCGACCAGTTCACGCTGCACCACGAAGACCTGGCCAAGGCCGAAGACCGCGGAACCCTGCTGGCGATCATCCACAGCCATCCGGACGCGAGCCCGCGCCCCAGCATGGCCGACAGAGTCAGTTGCGAGTTGCACGAAGTGCCCTGGGGCATCGTGTCGTGGCCGGGCGGGGATATGGAGTGGTTCAAGCCCACCGGCTACGTCGCCCCGCTGCTGGGGAGAAATTTCTCCCATGGCCTGCTCGACTGCTGGGGCGCATGCCGCGACTGGTATGCCCGCGAGGCCGGGCTGGTGCTGCCGAACTTCGAGCGCAAGGACTTGTGGTGGGAGGAGGCCGAGGGGCCGAGCCTGTACGAGGACAACTTCAAGGGCGCTGGCTTCTACCAGGTCAATGAGCCGCGCCGTGGCGACATGCTGGTCTTCATGGTGCCATCGCCTGGCCGTCCGTGCTTCCACCCGAACCATGCTGCAATCTATCTCGGTGACGAGCCGGCGCTGGTGAGCGAGGACGCTCCAGCCCTTGGCGGGTCCGGCCCGTTCATCTACCACCACATGGCCGGCCGGGCCTCTACTCGCGAAATTTACGGCTGGTCGATGGCCAACCGCTGCCGACTGATCCTCAGGCACAAGGACTACCAGCCATGAAGCGCACCGTGAAGCTCTACGGCGTGCTGCGCAAGCACTTCGGGCGCGAATACCTTCTCGACGTGCAAAGCCCGCGAGACGCGGTGCAGGCGCTGTGCATCATGCTTCCAGGCTTCGAGAAGTTTCTCGCAACAGGGGAGGAGCGCGGCTTGGTGTTCACCGTGTTCTCCGGCCGCCGCAACCTGGCGCCCGAGGAGCTGGACCTGCAGGGCAGCGATGCCGAAGAGATCCGCATCGCACCTATCATCCAAGGCAGCAAGCAAGGCGGCCTGTTCCAGGTGGTGCTCGGCGCCGTGCTGGTGGTCGCCGGGGTCTTCACTGGCGGCCTGAGCTCCGGTGTTGGTATTGCCCTGATGGCTGGTGGTGCTGCGCTGGCGCTGGGCGGTGTCGTGCAGATGCTCTCGCCGACGGCCAAGACCGGCAGCCTGGATCGCAACGAGGACGGCAACAACCCCAGCTACGGGTTCGGCAGCGCCGTCACCACCATCGCCCAGGGCAACCCCTATCCCGTCCTGTACGGCGAGCGTGAGATCGGCGGCGCGATCGAGTCTGGTGGGGTGTACCCACAAGACCAGCTGTAGCCAGCTGAATTACCTGACCTGCTTCGGCAGGTTTTTTGTTTCTGGAGGAATGAATGGGCGCAGAAGTGAAGCGCAGGGCGCGCATGCCTAAGGCGCAGCGGCGCCAGGTCGTCGGACACAAGGGCGGCGCCAAAAAGCAGAAGCAGCCCAGCATTGCCTCGAACAGCGTGCCGTCGATCTCCACGGCGCGCCTGCTCTACCTGTGGAGCTGGGGCCCCATCGTTGGGCCGGTGAACGGGATTCGCTCGGTCAAGCTCGACGGGACGCCGCTCGTGGCCGAAGACGGCACGGTCAACTATCCGGGCGTGAAGTGGCAGTTTCGCTCTGGCGAGTTGCACCAGGACCGCCTGGAAGGTGTGACCGAGTCCAGCAACGAGATCCAGGTAGCGCAGGAACTGCGCACCACCGCGCCCTGGGTGTACTCGATCAACAACCCCGTTATCGATGCGGCACGCGTGCGATTCGGGTGGCCTGTGCTGCAGGCCCAGGACAGTGGCGGCAATATCAACGGCGTGCGCATCGACTATGCGATTGACGTGGCCACCGACGGAGGCCCGTACCAGCAGGTGCTGGCGTCCTACGTAGACCGCAAGAACGTCACCAAGTACGAGCGATCCCACCGCATCGACCTACCGGAGGGTAGCAGCTGGACCATCCGCGCGCGCCGCATCACGCCGGAGGCCAACAGCTCCCTTGTGCAAGACACTATGGTCGTGGAGGCGATCGCCGAGGTGGTCGACAGCGATCAAGAGTACCCGCTGACCGCTGTTGGCTGCGTAGAGTACGACGCCCAGCAGTTCGGCGGGGACTTCCCGAAGATTGCCGTGCTGATGCGCGGTCGCATCGTTCGTGTGCCCATGAACTACGACCCGGAAACCCGCACCTACGCCACTAGCGGCGCTGGTACCAGCGGCGGTATCTGGGATGGCTCGTTCAAGGAGGCTTACACCAACAACCCGGCCTGGGTGTTCTACGACCTGGCGCTGCACCCGTACTACGGGCTCGGGGACCGCATCGACGCAAGCATGATCAATCGCTGGTCGCTGTACCGGATCGCGCAGTGGTGCGACCAACTGGTGCCGGACGGGAAGGGCGGACAGGAGCCGCGCTTCACCTGCAACCTCTACCTGCAGAAGCAGGCCGAGGCCTGGGCCGTGCTGCAGGACCTAGCTGCAATCTTCCATGGCCTGGCCTATTGGGATGGCAACCAGATCGCCGTGAACGCCGACATGCCGCAGGACCCGGTCTACACCTACACCGTGTCGCAGATCCTCGGTGACGGCGCGATCAAGTACACCGGAAGCAAGTGGCGCGACCGGCACAGCCTGGCCATGGTGTCGTTCGACGACCCGGACCAGGGCTTCGAGACCGACAAGGAACCGGTGTTCGACGAAGACGCCATGGCCGAGTATGGGGTTCGCGACGTATCTGTCGAGGCCGTTGGCTGCACCAGCAGGGGCCAGGCGCAGCGCGCCGGCAAGTGGGCATTGCTGACCGAGCAACTGCAGACCCGTGGCGCAACGATCAATGTCGGCGTCGATGGGTACATCCCGAAGCCCGGCACGGTGATCGCGCTGTCCGACCCGATGCTGGCCGGCAGGGCCAACGGCGGCCGGATCGCCGCTGTCGCCGGGCGTGTTGTGACAGTCGACCGTGACGTTGAGGTGCCCACCGGCGCCAGGCTACTGGTCAACCTGCCAAGCGGCAAAACTGAAATGCGGCAGATCCGCTCGGTAGCGGGCCGCCAAATCACCGCGATGGCCGACTTCAGCGAGCCGCCGCAACCGGAGTGTGCCTGGGCGATCGATTACGACGACCTGAAGCTAATGCAGTTCTACGTCCGGAACGTGACCCGGCCGGAATGGACGCGGTTTCAGCTGGAACTGATCCAGCACGAGCCGAGCAAGTTCGACGCCATCGACCACGGCACCATGATCGATGACAGACCAATCAGTGTGCTGCCGCCTGGCGTGCAGGATGCGCCAGCGCGAGTGCTGATCAGCAGCCACTCGGCTGTGGACCAGGGCATTGCGGTCACCACCATGACCATCGGCTGGGACGCTGCACCCGGCGCCGTCGCGTATGACGTGGAATGGCGCTGGGGCTCGCGTGACTGGATAAAGGTGCCGCGCACTGGCGAGCTCTCGGTTGATGTGCGAGGCGTGTATGCCGGCCAGTATCTGGCCCGCGTGCGCGCCGTGAACGCGATGGATGTGGCTTCTATCCCGACCACATCGGTGCTGACCGACGTAGCGGGCAAGACCACGCCACCGCCGGCGCTGGCGTTCCTGCGCACTAAGTCGGAGGTCTTTGGCATTCGTCTGGAGTGGGGCTTCCCGGCTGGCGCGGAGGACACTGCCTACACCGAGCTGCAGATGTCGTCTACGTTCGGCGGAGAGAACCCAGAGGACTTGGGCCGGCAGGCTTACCCGACCTCCAGCTACCTGCACAGCGGGATGGCTGCCGGTGTGCTCAGGTACTTCCGGGGCCGCTTGGTCGACCGCACCGGCAACATCGGGCCATGGTCGGGCTGGATCAATGGCCAATCGAGCGCAGACGCAGACGAAATTCTCGACTACATCACTGGCAAGATCACTGAGACGCAGCTTGGCCAGGATCTGCTCAAGGAAATCGAGAAGATCAGCGGCGACGGCCTCGGGTCGGTAAATGAGCGCTTCAAGGCCGGCGACAAAGCCCTGCAAAGCCAGATCGATTCGCTGTCTGCACAGCTGGCCGATCTGGCTGGCGCCGAGGACTGGGCCGCAAGCAAGCCGTACCTTGCCGGCACCCTGGTTAAGCACGATGGCAAGCTGTACCGAGCGAAGGTGGATGTACCGGCCGGCACGCCCGTGACCGAAGCGGCTTATTGGGAGTACCTGGGCGATTATGCGTCCCTGGGTGACCTGGTCTCTGCGCTGGCAGTACGTGTTGATGGCGTTGAGACCAGCGTGGAGGAGATCAACGGCGAGCTGACCGCGATGGCGAGCCGAATCCTCGGCGTCGAGGCGGCTGTTTCTCCGCGCATGGCTGGCGCAACCAGCTGGCGTGCAGGGGAGCAGGGCGCTTATGCCGGCGCGTTCTCGATCTACTCGGCTTTCGCCCAGGCTGACATGGCGATCGCCAAGCAGGTGACTGAGGTCAAGGCCCAGGTCGACAACAACCTGGCGCGAGTGGTGCGCAGCGTGGAAGCGCTCACGGATGACGTATCGGCCCTGGCCAATACCACTGATACCCTCACAGCGCGCGTCGGCGAGTCTGAGAGCGAGATTCAGAACGTGTCCCAAGCGGTAGTAGACGAGGCTGGTGCACGCACTCAGCAGGTCAGCACGCTCGCCTCTGAGCTGAACGGTACCAAGTTAAGCGTGCAGCAGAATGCTCAGGCTATCGCAACGACCGACGGCAAGTTGCAGGCCATGTACAGCATCAAGGTGGGTATCGATGCGAACGGACGTTACTACTCCGCCGGCATGGGCGTTGGTGTTGAGAACACGCCAGGAGGAATGCAGTCGCAGGTTAACTTCCTGGCTGACCGTTTTGCCGTGATGCAGAACATCAACGGTGTGCCTCAGGCCATGTTTGCCATTGAGAACGGGCAGACAGTAATTGCTTCGGCGTTTATCTCCAAGCTGGCGGTCCAAAACGCGATCGTTGGCGGCTATGTCCAGTCGTCCGAGCAGAGCAACTGGGGAACGCCGATCATGGCGCAAAACTTCGCCAATGGCACTATCGCAACCTATCACCCGACCATGGCCAACACTTACAACGTCATGGATAGGAACGGTATTCGAATCGTAATCAACAACGTGTTGCGCGTCAGAATGGGGACTTGGTAATGCCGACCGGACTGCAAGTTTTTGATGCCTCTGGCAGGATCATGCTCGACACCAATACTCGCTTAGGTCGAATCTATTTAACCTTTTCGTCGGGAGTGTCTAATGGTTTGATGAGCGTTCCCGCACTTGCAGACGGCGGCGAGCCTTTCGTGTTTGTGGAAGATAATTCCGCAGATCTAACGATCGCTACGCCGTACGCATACCCGAATGTTACTGTGAGCGGAACAACCGTGAGCTGGTCCTTCGTCGATTTCTCCTACCCAACTGCAGGCAACCTTGTGCCGCGCCGCGCAGTTAACATTTCTGCAGGGACTTTCTAATGCCAACCGGTCTTCGAGTTGATCTTGAATCAGGTGGAACATTCCAGATTGATTCTGAGGTGAGGGTTTCCACGCTGGCATTTCAGACCACCTACAGCGGACCCTTCACGGCCAACTCTGGTCCGTTCGTGTCGGTGGGCTACTACTTCGATCTAACAGTACCGTCGAATATTACGTCTTTGTTCTTCTCGTCCAGCACCTCGATGTTTATTGCGTTGTGGGCGAAGTCAGGAACCACATGGCGATTCAAAGTATCAGCTCAGGGCACGATCAATATCTACGGATTTGCGGATCAACAGATCGCCCCTTCTAATGTTGGTTTTCAGACCTTTAGTTCGTCCGGGATGCTGACTTTTGACGCTGCCGCTAAGTGGATGAGGATTGCCGATATCGTACGCGGCGCGGCGTCGGGAACCGTCAAAAATTATCCAGCCGACGGAAGGTCATATGCAGCTGGCATAGGGAGTTACCCGAAGCGCGGCGCCGGAGCAGCGCAGGCCGGCGTGCCTTACTGGGTTCAGTTCTCGTACGGCCTCAATATTGGGCCGAATAGTTATGGGGTGGGGGAGCTTCCCATCTCGTCTCGCCCAACTGGTGGGGGTGGAGTGCCACCGCCGCCCTCGTCTCCGGCAATGCAGCCCCCGACGCTGATGCTGGTAGACGTTTCCTATTTCTGACACGGCAGTTACCGAGGAGGCCTAATGGCTCTTGATCAAATCAGACTGGGCACGCCGCCGACCGGCACTGACGGTGACGATGCCCGCACGGCGTTTACTCGCTGCAATAACAACTTCAAATCCCTAGATGATTGGGGTATCACTGGCGTTATGACCAGAAATATCACCAACCTCAACGACGCCAATCAGCCCGGATGGTATGCGGCTCTCGCGGGTGGCGCTGCTAATCTCCCGCCCGGAATAACCTACGCGATGATCTTTGTCGGGGTGCATAACGCTGGATTCGTCGTTCAAGAGGCGACCGACGTTACTTCTGGTAAGTCAGCCACCAGAGTATTCAACGCCAACGGCACTGGTGCTTGGGGCGATTGGCGTACTGACATTGCTGCGGTAGATTTGGGCTCTGCGGCTTTCGCAACATTAACTACGTCGGTACAAGACGCAACACCAGGGCGCGTTCTGCGTGTCAACGATTTCGGGATCGGCGGCAGTGAGTCGCTGTTTAGCGGCAATGCTAACCTCATCAACATCACAAGCTCATACTGGACTCAACCGGGTGCTGCGGGACTACCTACCAGTAATTACGGTTACCTCACCCACGTTCAGAGTCCCGACCCTTACTATGCCAAACAGACTTGGCAGCAATTAAACTTCTCCAGTTACTGGGGGCGGGTTAAGAATGGTGGCACTTGGGGCGCTTGGACAAGGATTAATGCAAACGATAATGCCATCGGTGTCGTATCTACGGACCCTAATCAATCGGCACTATTGGAGTACGGTGGTAATACGAACGGCAGGTATTTAAGGTTTATAGATGGAACTCAGATATGTTGGAGCTGGCAAATCCCGTCAAACAGCGTGGCCCCGAATGCATTTGCTGACGTGAACTGGACAATGCCCATGCCGTTTGTTGACACGGGATATAGTATCCAAGCCAGCAGTCAGCCCACGCAGAATTGGGATTTCTATGGTGTCGTGGGAGCTTACAATAGGGCAACGGGCTCTATTACCATGAGGTTACGCAACGGGGCTTCTTCTGCACAACAATTTTTGTGCGACATCACTGCTATTGGTCGATGGAGGTAATATGGAGTTGATTCTTTCTCCCGTCCGTATGAACGAACGTTTAATTCTCAGCGTCGTTGGGGATGTCATCACCGTAAACGGAGAGTCGTTTGATTTTTCGCCTCTGTTGGAGGGGGCCACCCTGCCCCGCGAGGCTATCCTGTCCGATTGGTTCCCCGGCGACGCTAACCGAGTGGACGGTGTTCTGTCTCTGACAATCAGACTCCCACACGGCCCGTATGCACCTGAGGAGACGCGGTATCCGAAGCCGATTATAGTGGAGGCAGCGGGGCCCGTAAGCCTTCCTACGTTCGGCGAGCCTCCCGTCGTCGATGGACCACCGATGAATGAGGTCGACGAGAATGATTAATATTGACTGGTCGCAAATGATCACTGCCGAAATGAAGGCCGAACAAGCGGCTAAAGAACTCTTGGCCAAGGTTCAAGGTGAAATCGCCCGACTGCGCGCCTTGGCCGATGTGGCCATTGCCCCATTGCAGGACGCAGTCGATATTAACGACGCCACCCCGAACGAGGAGGCGATGCTCAAGTCTTGGAAGAAGTTTCGGGTTGCACTGAACCGTCTTCCCGATCAGCCAGGCTACCCCGCCGACATCGACTGGCCCGCGCCGCCGGCCTGACCGACACCAAACCACCGACCGCCGCCTGGCGGTATTTTTTTGCCTGGAGAAAACCCATGACCCAGTCCCAGCCTCGGGGTGTACGCAACCGAAACCCCGGCAACATCGATTTCAACCCGCGCAACGACTGGCAGGGCCAGATCGGCAAAGAGCCTGGCGGCCGCTTCGCCATCTTCGACACGGCAGAGAATGGCATCCGCGCCCTGGGCAAGTTGCTTATCAACTACCGAGGCAAGGACGGCATGCCTGGTGTGGGCGGGAAGGGCATCGACACCGTGCTCGAGACCATCAATCGCTGGGCCCCTAGCAACGAGAACGACACCCAGGCTTATGCCTCGGCGGTGGCCAAGCGCATCGGCGTGCGTCCCACTGATCCGATCAACATAAAAGACCCGACCACACTACGCGGCATGGTGGTCAGCATCATCATCCACGAGAACGGTGGTAACCCATACGCCCAGGCCGTCATAGATGAGGGCGTTCGGAGGGCGCTGGTATGACGTCTTTGGCCATCAGGGTGGCAGTTTTGCTGGCGCTGCTGGCTTCGTACTGGGGCGTCTACCAGCACGGTCGATCAGTAGAGCGAGCAGAGGCTGCAACAGCAACGGCAAAACGCGATAGCGGTGACCGGCTGGCCGAGATCATCGGAGAGCGCGGCGCCCGACAGGAAGAACAGCGACGCGCCCAGGCGCAAGAGGAGGCGAGAGCTCATGCCCAAGAACAACGAACGACTGCTGATGCTGGTGCTGCTGGGGCCGATGCTGCTGGCCAGCGGCTGCGCGACGAAGCTGGAAAGCTCGCCGCCACCGTCAGTTGCCCCGGCGCGGATACCGCCGCTGTCGCCCGAGGCCAGGCAGCCACCCGCGCCGCCATGGTGCTCTCCGACCTGCTCACACGGGCTGATGCTCGAGCGGGAGAGCTGGCGAAAGCTTATGACCGAGCAAGAATAGCGGGCCAGCTCTGTGAGGCGTCCTATAATGCCCTGATCAATTGATGGGGGGGCGAGCGATGCAGCGATCTGTCGGAGAAATCGCCAAGTTCGGCGAACTACGTCTGCGAGAGGCTCTTGAGGCTATCAAGGCGCACAAAGACGCTAAGGACGGGGGCGCACCTACACGAGAGGTTGAGCGCTTGCGGTTGCTGGCTGATGAGCTGTATGAGGCAGTTATTGAGTATCGACTGATGCTCTCGGGAAATTTGAGCGACCCGTCCATAGGTATAGCCGCCCCAGCTTACAAGGAGGAGCAGCAGTGATCGTGGATAAGGTTAGTGTGTCTGGTAATTCGCTGTCTCATTGATCGGAGGGGGAAATGGAGAAGGGCACTTTCATCGGAATGATTGAGGCGGGAGAGCCCCTGGTGAAGGAGGCTCTCGATGCCATGCGTGCTTATTACCAGGCGCAGGATGAAGGAAGACCCGCTGAAGAAGTCGAGCGCCTGCGCCTGCTCGCCGAATCGTTATTCCAGGCCGTATCCGACTATCAGTTGCGGGTCGTGACCAAGGCTAGGGGGAGGGAACTGCCCAAGCTCAACTGAGGTGACTCTGCCTAGGCTAGGCGATACCAAAAAAGCCCAGATTTTCACCTGGGCTTCATGGACTTTTTTGCAGAGACAGCTGGTTCAGATGATACCGTTACGCTTGATTCTCTTAGGCTTGAGCGGCTTGCTCTTCCAGCGGAGAGCCAGGCGCTCGATATCTGCGAAATAACTCGACACTCTGGATCGTTCGCGCACAGCCTCAATGAACGGGAGGGCCTGGGTGTACAGATTGATCAACGTGGTGTTGTGCGTGTAGCGCAGCATCCTCTCGCAATAGATGCCTTCGTCGATGCCGATACTTATACGCTCCCAGTAGTTCAGTACATAGCTGATCTTCTGAGTTTTTTCCTTTTGTGACGCGTGTTTCGCTGCCTCAGCTGGATCAGAAGGCACCTCGCGATTCTTCGGGAAGACGGCCCGAATATTTCCATTTGGATCGTCGTGGAGCTGCCTGATGACTTCATAGCCCTCGCTAAGCTTCTCGTCGCTCCTGCTTCCGAACATAAGGTCAGCGGTCTGCTTTCGTCTGGCGATAATTTTACTGGTGACCACGGATGCAATCGCTGTTGCCAACCCAAGTATCAACAGCACGTTACGCAAAATCTCGGAGCCCAGAGCCTCAAGCACCTGAGGCGTGGTCTGACACACCATATCCATGTGAAATCTCGACGAAAAAAATGGAGACCTTCAGGTCTCCATTCTTGTGGGAGGGGTGAGCAACTGCTTTACAGGCCTTCGTACTCTTCACGCTTGGTCATCACGTTCATACTCATGAGAACTCCTTCAGTTAACCTAGCGGCATCGCTAGCGCTCGCGATTTCATCTTGGTGGCGGCTGACACGTTTGTCAACCTGCTCCGGCAATCCGTCATCGGTCATGCTGTCATAAAGCTGGCATTACCAGCCCAAATCGACCCCTCCAGGCACAAAAAAAGCACTACAAGGTTTCTGTAAGTGCTTGTTTTGTATGGGGTG
>NZ_BCBG01000046.1:0-43863 GCF_001320485.1 Pseudomonas sp. NBRC 111130 | reverse complement strand
GGCACAGGTAATCACAGCCTGAAATGGCCGACCATGCCTTTGAGGTCATTGCCCAGCTGCGCCAACTCGATGCTGGACCGGGCATTGTCCTGCATCGCCAGCGCCGCCTGGTCGGCACTGCCACGGATCTGCGTCACGCTACGGCTGATTTCCTCGGCCACCGAACTCTGCTGCTCCGCCGCCGCCGCAATCTGCTGGTTCATCTGCTGAATCAACGACACCGCCACCGCAATGCTGCCCAGCGCGCTTTCGGTCTGCAGCGCATCAGCCACGGCCAGGCGCACCAGCTCGGTACTGCCGCGGATCTGCGCCACCGACTGCTGGGCATTGCCGCGCAGGCTGGCCACCAGCCGCTCGATTTCCTCGGTCGACTGCCGGGTACGCCGGGCCAGTGCCCGTACTTCGTCGGCCACCACCGCAAAACCACGCCCCTGCTCACCCGCCCGGGCCGCCTCTATGGCTGCGTTGAGCGCCAGCAGGTTGGTCTGTTCGGCGACGCTCTTGATCACCTCCAGCACATCGCCAATGGTGTGAATCTCGGCACTTAGGCTGTCGATGCCGGCGCTAGCCGTGTCCGCAGCCGTCGCCAGCTGCTCGATGCGCTGCATGCTCTCGCGCACCACGCGCTGGCCGGCGTCAACCTTGTCATCGGCGGCCTGCGCCGCCTGTGCGGCTTCTTCGGCATTGCGCGCCACGTCATGCACGGTGGCGGTCATCTGCTGCATGGCGGTGGCCACCTGTTCGGTCTCCTCCTTCTGGCTGCCGACTTCGCGGTTGGTCTGCTCGGTCACTGCCGACAACGCCTGGGCGCTGCCGGCCAGTTGCTCGATGCCCTGCTGCAGCCCGCTGACCACGCCAGACAGCCCAGCGGCCATCTGCTGCATGGCCTGCATCAACTGGCCGACTTCATCGCTGCGCGGCGCCTCGCTGTCCAGGCTCAACTCGCCGGCGGCAATACGCTGGGCTCGGCCGATCACGCGCTTGAGCGGGCCGACCACGGCGCGGGTGATCAGCCAGGCGGCGAGCACACCCACCAATAACGCCAGCCCAGTGGCCAGGGCAATGGCCAGGCTGTTGCGCGCCAGTTCAGCCTGCATGGCTTGCTGATCGGCGGCATAGGCCTGGTCGACCCGCCCCGTGACCTGCTCGGCACGCGCCTGCAACTGCGCCTTGATGCCTTGCTCCTTGCCCAGCAGGTCGGTGTATTCATTAAGCTTGTCGGAGAAGCTGGCAATGTGCCCGGCCACCTCGCCGAGGACACTCTGGTAACCCGCGTCAGCGACCGCAGCCTTGAGCTGTTCGACCAGCTGCGCCGCCTCGACCGTCTGGGCGATGCGGCCTTGCTCCCCCTCCTCGCCCTTGCGGCTCTTGTCCAGGCGTACCCGCGCTTCATCCATGGCCTGCAGCATCAGCCGCGACACCTGTGCCACCTGCCCGGCCTGTTCGAGGAACTCGCCACCTTGCTGGCCCTGGGACTGCTTGAGGGTGTAGGTGCCATCGTCGGCTAGGCCGGCCTGCAATACATCGAGGTTGTTGGCCACGCTGGACACCGACCAACTGGCCATGTCCAGCGCCAGCTCCTTGGCCTGTACTGCTTCGACGAAGGCTTCGAAGGCCTGACCGTAAGCCGCCAGGTCAGCCTCGGCCGCCGCCAGTGCTGGCAGGCTGCGGGCGCGCTCGGCAAGGTTTTGCAGGCCGCTGCGCAAGGCCTCGGCCTCCTTGATGTCGGAGCGCAGGGCAAAGGCCTGCTCGTGCTGGCGCAGCCGCAGCAGGTCGGTATTGATCTGGCCCAGCTGGCGCAAGCCGTCGAAGCGCTGGCCAACGCTGTGCAGCGCCGCGATGCCGATGGCCGCCACCGCGACGGTCAGCAGCAACACCAGGGCAAAACCCAGGCCCAGTTTGCGGGCCATGCCCAGGTTGGCCAGAACACCGTGCCTGCTCGTCGCCATCGCCGATCCCCCTTCACCGTGCAAGGTTTTGCCAAGGGTCAAGCGTGGCAATCTTGTCGCCCTGCTAACAAGAGGCTGGCGCCAAAATGGTGTCAAATCGCTATGAGCGTGTCGCGATCAGCTAGCTGAAGGTCGCCCTGCGTGCTGAAGGAAGCCTTGGGCGCGGGTGTCCTGCCCGTAGGCGACATTGATGCGCAGCCAGTCGCTGCTGGCGCCCTGGTAGTCGAAGGCGCTGCCCGGGGTGAGCAACACCGCATGCTCCAGCGCCAGGCGTTCGAGGCTGGCGAAGTCACGCCCCGGCACCCGCGCCCAGACGAACATGCCGCCATATGGCTCGCAGAACACCTGCCAGCCGTACTGCTCCAGCTGCCCGAGCAATTTGGCCATGTGCTGGCCCAGCCGCACCCGCAGACGCTGCACGCTCTTGCGGTAGCTGCCGTTGGCCAGCATCTGCCCGACCACCTGCTCGGCAAAGCGCGAGGTGCCGATGCCACTGACCATCTTCAGTTCGGCCAGACGCGCCAGCAGCGGCGCATCGGCCACCAGGTAGCCGACCCGCAGCGAACTGCTCAGGGTCTTGGAAAAGCTGGCCAGGTAGATCACCCGCTGTTCGCTGTCGAGGGTGGCCAGGCGGGTGGCCGGGCCTTCCTGGAAGTCGGCGTAGATATCGTCCTCGATGATGCGCAGGTCGTGCTCGCGGGCCAGCTCCAGCAGACGATAGGCAACCTTGGGTGCGAGGCTGGTGCCGGTGGGGTTGTGGTACAGGCTATTGGTGAACAGGCAGCGTGGGCGGTGCTCGGCCAGCAGACGTTCGAGCACCGCCAGGTCAGGGCCGGCCGCCGTGCGCGGTACCGGCAGCATGTGCACCTGATGCTGGCGTAACAGGTTGTAGAGGTTGTAATAGCCAGGGTTTTCCACCAGCACAGTGTCGCCGGGCCGCAACAAGGTCCGCACCAGCAGGTCGAGGCCATGGCTGGCACCTTGGGTGGTGAGGATGCGCTCGGGCCCGGCAGCGATGTCCACCCGTACCAGGCGCTTGTGCAAGTGCTGGCGCAGACTGGCCAGGCCCAGCGGTGGGCAATAGTCGAACAGGTCTTGTGGGTTGCCGCGGCTGACCTGGCGGATTGCCTGGGCCAGCTCGACGTCTGCGCGCCAACTGTTCGGCAGCCAGCCGCAGCCGAGCTTGAGCAGTTCGTCGTGGCCTTCGCGGAACTGGCGCCAGCTGCCGTCGCCTGCCTCGCCCCAGACCGGCGGATTGTCGCTTTCCAGGGTGACTTTGCGCTCGGCAACGAAGAAGCCAGTGCCGTGGCGCGCCTCCAGCCAGCCGCTGGCGACCAGGCGATCGTAGGCCTCGATCACGCAGGAAGCACTGACCGACTGGCTGCGGGCCAGGGTACGGATCGACGGCAGGCGGGCACCGGGGCGCAGGCGCTGCTGTTCGATCCAGGCTTGCAGGTGGTCGGTGAGTTGCTGCACCAGCGCAGTGGGGCTTTGGCGGTCGAGGGTGAAGTGCATGGGCTAAGTGTTTGGTTGTTTTGAGCGAACAGTTAAGCATAAATGCGGCTTGGGTGTGCCTTGTTGGATGCTTGGGCCCAGGGCAATGTCTGCCGCACCGAGAACCAGGACCATCCCATGCCCCCGCGCCACTCCCCCGCCCTGCTGGCCTTCGCCCTGTGCCTGATCACCCTGGCAGTCAACCTGCAGGCTCCGCTCTACATCACCTACGCCGATCTCTCCGGCCAAGGCGCCGCCGCCACAGCAGTGGCCTTCTCCGGCTACGTACTGGGCGTGCTGCCGGTGTTGCTGGCCCTGGGCGGACTGGCCGACCGGGTCGGGCGACGGCCACTGATCCTCGCCGCGCTCGTGCTGTCGATGGTTGCCACCTTGCTCATGCTGTTCGCACCGAGCCTGCAGACGCTGGGCGTGGCTCGCTTCTTCCTGGGCCTGGGCACCGGCCTGGCCTCGGCCACGGCAACCGCCTACATGGCGGAACTGATGGGCGCCAGCAGCAGCGCCCGTGCCGCCAACTGGGTCACCGCCAGCACCTCACTGGGCTTTGGCCTCGGCGCTGCACTGACCAGCCTGTTCCTGCTGCGCGGCCCGAGCCTGACACCCGGCAGCTTCCACTTGCAATTGCTGCTAGGCGCAGTGGCGCTGCTGCTGGTGTGGCGCTTGCCCGACCCGCGACCGGCACAGCGCAGTGCCATGCTACGCCTGCCCTGCTACCCGCGCGGCAGCGTGGTGTATGGCCTGGCCATTCTGCTGGCCTGGGCCTGCGTCGGGCTGGTGATCGCCCTGCTGCCCGGGATCCTGCGCCAGCATGGCCTGAGCGACTGGTCGGGGTTTTCGACGTTCTGCGTGATCAGCTGCGGCCTGCTGTTCCAGCCGCTGGCCCGGCGCATGTCCAGCCGCGCGGCCACCTTGCTGGGCATGGCAATTTTGCCGTGCAGCTATGCCTTGCTGGCCTGGGGCGCCGACAGCGGCCGCCTCTGGGCGGTGCTGGCCGGCGCGGTGGCGGCCAGCAGCGCCTGCTATGGGTTTATCTACCTCGGCGGGCTGGCGGCAGTGAATGAAATGGCCGGCGTCGAAAAGACCCGCGCCAGTGCAGGGTTCTTCCTGCTGGCCTACCTGGGCTTCAGCGTGCCGGTGATCCTGACCGGGGTGCTGAGCGACCACCTTGGCTCGGGCGTGGCCTTGCTGGGGTTTGGTGGGGTGCTGCTGGCGGGGTGCATGGCCGTTGCCGCGGCGTTACCAGGTGCAAGGCAAGGCGTACATCAGCCGAGCAACCCGTAACGTTTCGAGTCACGCGGGGTGGCTGCACAAGAACGCCTGCGGCGCGCGGCCGTGGATAAGCGTCTCGGCCTGATCGAGGCTGATCTTGGGGATGACCGATGCGGGGATCTTCGATGTGGCAGACAGGTTGTAGACGGCGAAGTGCTCGTTAACAACCCGATCGGCCATCAGCTTCAGCGAGGGCAGGATACGCCGTTCAAATGACTCGTCCAGGTGACAGCGCGAAACCGCCTGGCCGGGTTCTTCATAGAAGCGCCCGACCGACTGGTCGAGGTCGACACCCACCAGGAAAACCTGATTGAAGCCCAGGTGACAGGCAAGCTGCAACGCCGCATAAGCGACCGTACGTGCATCGAAAAACCCCAGGGAGAGATCCTTGCTGAAGCCTACCGAGCGCGAGCGGCTACCCCATAAGGTACGGCTGCGCACCAACATTGGCTCGGTATTGAACAGAGATTCTTGCAGGCTGGCGCGGGCTGCCTTGGCCAACGGGAAAACCTGCGCCTTGGTCGGCACCGGCAACAGACCGATTTCATCCGGCCAGATCGCCAGGCGCTGGCTGAGCCGTAGCGCCTTGGCGTAAAGATCAGGTTGCTGCTGCGCAAACCCAGTGTCGGTGCACACATAGAAATACGGGCGCACGCCATGCTCCGCGAACATCGAAATCGCGCCATTGACGGTGATCATCGGCACGCCGGCGAAACGCTGCACTGGGAAGCCCTTGGCAGAGGCTCCCGAGGCCACGATGAACACGGGCCCCTCGGCGATACCCCGGCACGCCGCAAAATCCGATATCGAGGCATGGCAGCCGGGCTTTTGGGCGCTGACGGTCTCCATGTCGCTTTCCAAAACCAGAAGAGCCAGAGTATATACAGCGAATCAGTAAGCCGGCTATACACGGTGCGTAGCACCTGCACCCGTCGATGTTCAGATCGCGGTGGCCCCGCCATCTACCGTCAGGCTGTGCCCGGTGGTGAAAGCCGCCCCGTCACTGCACAGGTACAGCACCGCGCTGGCAATTTCCTCGACCTTGCCGATACGCCCCACCGGGTGCATCGCTGCGGCAAATTCGGCCTTGCGCGGGTCTGCCTCGTAGGCGCGGCGGAACATGTCGGTGTCGATCACCGCCGGGCACACGGCATTCACCCGGATGCCCTTCTTGGCGTACTCGATGGCCGCCGACTTGGTCAGGCCGATCACTGCATGCTTGGAGGCGGCGTAGATACTCATCTTGGGCGCCGCCCCCAGGCCCGCCACCGAGGCGGTGTTGACGATCGCACCGCCGCCCTGGGCCAGCAGCAGCGGCAGCTGGTACTTCATGCACAGCCACACGCCTTTGACGTTGACGCCCATGATCGCGTCGAACTCGGCCTCGCTGCCCTCGGCCAGGCGCCCCTGTTCGATTTCGATGCCGGCATTGTTGTAGGCGTAGTCCAGCCGACCATAGGCCTCGATGGCCCGCTCATGCAGCTCGCGCACCTGCGCATCCTGGGTCACATCACAGGCCACGAACAGCGCCTCGCCACCCGCCTGGCGAATCAAGGCCACCGTGGCCTCGCCACCGGCCGGGTCGAGATCGGCCACCACCACCTTCAGGCCCTCGCGGGCAAAAGCCAGTGCCGTCGCCCGGCCGATACCTGCCGCACCGCCAGTGACCAGGGCTACCTGGCCGGAAAAGGTCATGCTCATCGTCTGCTCCTGAGAGTGATGAATTGGCCCTGAGTCTAGTCAGCCGGCCACCCGACTGGGCAGCATCATCAAGGCAGCAGTTGGGCTACCATGCTTACCAGTGATTTTGCGGACCAACCTGCATCAGCGGGTTAAATTGACTGCTGCACCTCATCGCCCACAAGGACCTGCCATGACCCAGACCAACCGCCGCTTCCTGCTAGCCAAACGCCCGGTCGGCGCCGTGCGCCGTGACGACTTCACTTTCGAGACCGTGCCTGCCGAAGCCCCTGCTGCCGGGCAAATCCAGGTGCGCAACCTGTACCTGTCGCTGGACCCGGCCATGCGCGGCTGGATGAACGAAGGCAAGTCATACATCCCACCCGTGGCGCTCGGCCAAGTGATGCGCGCCCTCGGCGTCGGTGAAGTGGTCGCCTCCAACCACCCGGACTACAAGCCCGGTGACCATGTCAGCGGCGCCCTCGGCGTACAGGACTACTTCACCGGCGAGCCCCAGGGCCTGCACAAGATCGACCCCAACCTCGCCCCACTGCCCCGCTACCTGTCGGCCCTGGGCATGACCGGCATGACCGCCTACTTCGCCCTGCTCGAGGTCGGCCAGCCCAAGGCCGGCGACACCGTGGTGATCTCCGGCGCGGCCGGCGCGGTGGGCAGCATCGTCGGCCAGATCGCCAAGCTCAAGGGCTGCCATGTGGTCGGCATCGCCGGTGGCGCGCAGAAGTGCCAGTACCTCAAGGACGAACTGGGCTTTGACGGCGTGATCGACTACAAGGCCGAAGACGTACTGGCCGGCCTGAAACGCGAATGCCCCAAAGGCGTCGACGTGTACTTCGATAACGTCGGCGGCGAAATCCTTGATGCCGTGCTCACCCGCATCAACTTCAAGGCACGCATCGTCATCTGCGGCGCCATCAGCCAGTACAACAACAAGGAAGCCGTCAAAGGCCCGGCCAACTACCTGGCGCTGCTGGTGAACCGTGCACGCATGGAAGGCTTCGTGGTGATGGACCACGCCAAGGAGTACGGCAAGGCCGCCCAGGAGATGGCCGGCTGGCTGGCCACGGGCAAGGTCAAGAGCAAGGAGGATGTGGTGGACGGGCTGGAGACGTTCCCCGAGACGCTGCTCAAGCTGTTCAGCGGTGAGAACTTCGGCAAGTTGGTGTTGAAGGTCTGAGCTTGGGGTAAGCCTGTGCCGGCCCTTTCGCGGGTAAACCCACAGGGATCGCACAGATTTCAGATGCTGTGCAGTACCTGTGGGAGCGGGTTTACCCGCGAAAGGGCCGGCACAGGCAAAGCAGATCTTGTAAGATTCCCCCTCGCCACTGAAACCAGTGACAAGGGATTTGCAGAGATGACCATGATCAAGATCACCCCCACCATCGAGTGCTCCAACACCGCCCCGTTCGTCCTCTTCGGCGGCATCAACGTGCTCGAGTCCGAGGACCTGGCCCTGACCGCCTGCGCCGAGTACGTTCGGGTTACCGAGAAACTGGGCATCCCTTACGTGTTCAAGGCCAGCTTCGACAAGGCCAACCGCTCCTCGATCCACTCCTACCGTGGCCCCGGCATGGAAGAAGGCCTGCGCATCTTCGAGAAGGTCAAGGCCGAGTTCGGCGTGCCGATCATTACCGACGTACACGAGATCTACCAGTGCGCGCCGGTGGCCGAAGTGGTCGATGTGCTGCAGCTTCCCGCGTTCCTGGCCCGCCAGACCGACCTGGTGGTGGCCCTGGCCAAGACCGGCAAGCCGGTCAACATCAAGAAGCCACAGTTCCTCAGCCCGTCGCAGATGCAGAACATCGTGCACAAGTTCAAGGAAGCCGGTAACGACCAGCTGATCCTGTGCGACCGTGGTACCTGCATGGGCTACGACAACCTGGTAGTGGACATGCTCGGCTTTGGCGTGATGAAGCGTACCTGTGACGACTTGCCGATCATCTTCGACGTAACCCACGCCCTGCAGAACCGCGACCCGTCCGGTGCTGCTTCCGGTGGCCGTCGCGAGCAGGTGGTCGACCTGGCGCGTGCCGGCATGGCGGTTGGCCTGGCCGGCTTGTTCCTGGAGGCTCACCCGAACCCGGACCAGGCCAAGTGCGATGGGCCGAGTGCGCTGCCGCTGGACAAGCTGGAGCCGTTTCTGATGCAGATCAAGGCGCTGGATGACCTGATCAAGGGCTTCCAGCCGTTGGTTATTGCCTGATTCGGCGAAGCATGAAAAAGGGCTGCAACGCAGCCCTTTTTCTTTGCCTTGGATTCAGCCGCGGATTTCCGCTACCACAGCTGCCAATGCCTGAGCAGGGTCTGCCGCCTGGCTGATCGGGCGGCCGATCACCAAGTAGTCGGAACCTGCATCCAGCGCCTGGCGCGGGGTGAGGATACGGCGCTGGTCATCCTGGGCACTACCAGCAGGGCGAATGCCCGGGGTGACCAGTTGCAGCGCCGGGTGCGCAGCCTTCAGCGCCGGGGCTTCCAATGCCGAGCACACCAGGCCGTCCATGCCAGCCTTTTCGGCCAGCGCCGCCAGGCGCAGTACTTGCTCTTGCGGGTCCACGTCCAGGCCGATGCCGGCCAGGTCTTCACGCTCCATGCTGGTGAGCACGGTCACACCGATCAGCAACGGCTGCGGGCCGCTGCGCTTGGCCAGCTCTTCACGGCAGGCGGCCATCATGCGCAGGCCACCGGAGCAATGCACGTTGACCATCCACACACCCATCTCGGCAGCGGCCTTGACCGCCATGGCCGTGGTGTTGGGGATGTCATGGAACTTGAGGTCGAGGAACACCTCGAAGCCCTTCGCGCACAGGGTTTCGACAATGCCCGAAGCGCTGCTGGTGAACAGCTCCTTGCCAACCTTTACCCGGCACAGGGCGGGGTCGAGTTGGTCAGCCAGCTTCAGGGCGGCGTCACGGGTGGGGAAATCCAGGGCGACGATCAGGGGCGTCTGGCAGGCGGACATGGTCGGGTTCTCTTGGCAAGTCGTAAACGGCGCGCATTGTAAACGAAGTCAGCGTGCCTTGGGGGCCAGGGCGCCGTCAGAATTGGCCTAGACAGGTACGGCTCCTATAATTGAACCAACGGATATGGCCATCGCTCATATTTTGTACAAGCGAAGCCTTCAAAGCGCATAGGAGAACGACAATGCCCTGGTATGCCTGGCTGATACTCATCATAGCCCTCGGCTCGATCGTGGGGGGATTGATGATGTTGCGCGATACGGCGAAGAAGCTGCCGCTGACGGAAGAACAGCTGCGCAAGGTGCATGAACGCAATGCCGAGGCGGATGCCAAGGATGCGCAGGATCGTTGACACGAAGAGTGCATCCAAACAGAGAGCCGGTTGGCACAATGCCAACCGGCATTACTTATTCCTACTTCACGATCAGCTTGTCCTTGTTTCGATCCAATAGGGCCTTGCCAATACCCTTGATCTCCAGCAATTCATCCACTGAGTCGAATGGACCGTTTGCCTCCCTGTAAGCCACGATAGCTTCGGCTTTGGCTTTGCCGATACCGTTGAGGTTTTGCTGTAGCGTCAGCGCGTCGGCATCGTTCAGGTCGATTTTGGCCAACTCGGTGGTGGCCGGCCCTTGCGTTGCCTGCGTGGCGGTTACGGCCACTGGCTGCGACACCGTGGCGGGTGCCGCATGCAGGGTGAACGGTAAAGCCGTGAAAAGTGGAAGCAGCAGGTAGGACAGGACTGTATTGCGCATATTGGGCACTCCTTGTATGGAAATGAAGGCAGCGTTCCGTTGGCTGCCCTGTGAACTCTAGCGCTGTGGCTTCAGTTCAAGGTGCCTGAAATGTTACCGAGTTAAACAGCTAAACGGCTGCATCCCCTACCCCTGATTGCATTTTTCGAAGCTTTGCATGAAGCGAACTGCAGCGCCCCCAGACTGGCCACACCCGCTCCATTTAGATTCAGCGTGGACAAAAACGCATTCATACAACGCACTACTAATTTTCCTACTCATAAAGTGGCCCTTTCGGCCTCTTAAGGTATTCCTTAGACAGCACCAGCGCGTACCTTCATGCGCATATCAATGCATTAACTTGCATCGCACTAAAATTTATATGCAGCATAACCAGCCAACTAAAAAGTTAACGCAAAAATAATCACCATTACTCGTTTTAAAGAGCAGGATATCGAACTCACCACCGAACTCACAGCTGAACAAACCACATAATACTAATTAAAATACGCCTCCGATTTCTTCACGCTTGTGGCATTGAAAATTCTCTCGAACAGCCTTCGGTCTGGAAATTCGTAATCCGCTACGGGAACTACTAGACTTGGGTGATGCCTTAGCCATCATAAGGCATCATGGCACCCCGGTGTCCGCGTCGATTTCCTCCCTGCACCAAGCCCTTTTAAGGCCTGCTCCCTCGTTAGAGCAAGCAATTCAAGCGCCGCAACCAGGGCCCTCGGCCCTTAGCTGCCACCTGATCACCGTTTCGATCCAACAGAAGCAGCCGAGAAAGGCCCTGGGCTTTCTTATCAACCTGCTTAGGAAAATGATGCGTACTTTTTAGCCTGCCCGCCAAAGGAATTGTGGAGCCCTGATGACATCATTGAAAGCTGCCGCTACTGCATTAGACACCCCAAGTGCCCATCCCAAATACAGACCGGATATTGATGGCCTGAGAGCCATAGCCGCAGGATCCGTTATCATATTTCACGCCTTCCCGTCAACCATGAAGGGCGGATTCATTGGCGTAGATATTTTTTTCGTTATTTCAGGCTTCCTGATCTCGCAAATATTATTCACCAACCTTGACAACAATAGATTCAGTCTGGTCGACTTTTACAGCCGACGCATCAATCGCATCTACCCTGCATTGATAATAGTCTTGGTAAGCTGCCTGGCATTCGGCTGGTTCTCACTTCTATCCGAGGAATTTAAACAGCTAGGCAAACACACGGCTGGTGGAGCCGGGTTCGTTGCAAATCTAATATCCTGGAGTGAAAGCGGTTATTTTGACAACACTTCAGAAAGCAAACCATTGCTTCACCTGTGGTCTCTCGGGGTAGAGGAGCAATTTTATATTGTATGGCCTCTATTGCTTTGGGGGATGTGGAAAAGCAACTTCAACAGGATGACGACAATACTGCTCATTACCGCAGTTTCATTCTACCTTAACATCAGCTTGAGAATTACAGACTCAGCTACCGCCTTTTACTCACCTCTGACGCGCTTCTGGGAACTGCTAATTGGCTCACTCCTTGCCTACAACTCAATGTACGGCAGGGAGCGCATGTTCCTTTTCAAAAGCCTTGCAAACCGTATACTCTCCAAGGTGTACTACCACAATCCAAAGACTCATGCCACCACATCATTTGACAACACTCAAGCCCTCTTAGGTATTGTGATGATTGGCACTGGCTTCATGGTCATCACAAAAGAAAATATGTTTCCAGGGTTTTGGGCTATCTTACCCACCGTCGGCAGCGCCCTGGTCATCAACGCTGGCCCACAGGCATGGTTTAACAAGCACATCCTATCCAATAGAACAATGATTCTCATTGGCTTAATTAGTTTCCCTCTCTATCTCTGGCACTGGCCTCTCTTATCCTTTGCAAGGATAATTGAAGGTGACACCCCTGCAATTGCAGTAAGAGTTATTGCCATTCTCGCTGCAGTGATACTTTCCTGGCTCACCTACCAGCTCATTGAAAAACCAGTGCGCTTCAAAATTACCGGTAGATGGAAGACTTTGACACTGTTCTTGATCATGGCCCTGATTGGAGTCGCCGGCTTCAGTATATTTAAGGACGATGGCGTACCCAGCCGCTCTATCATGACGAGCCTAGTGCAGAAATCAAACGAGCTGAATACTTACCAACTCACAGGCTGCAAGAACGATGAGCTGCTGGGCCAGGATATGTCGTGGTGCAACAAGGTCAATGATTCCCAACCAGCAGATGTGATTCTTTGGGGGGATAGTCATGCCGAACATCTTTTTCCAGGCATCAAGCGCGTGTCGGCACAAAATTGGCTGCTGATCGGTAGACATAGCTGCCCTCCGATCCTAGGCGCAAAGGCATGGCTGACCAACACATCTAAAGAAAGTTGCGAGCGTGCCAATAGCAAGGCGATGGAGATGATTCTTCAGAGCGATGTAAAAACCGTCGTTCTGGCATCTCTCGGTAGCTTGTATATCGGCAGCAAAGGTATTGCACCAGAGCACGCACTCATCAATGACAACAACCCAAATAACCGCTACATCATAGGCGAGGACAATGACGTCACGCACAAGCGTGAGCTTTTCGCCGCAGCAATGAAGCGTTCGATAAGCACGCTACTGGACGCCGGCAAAAATGTCATCATTGTGAAAGATACCCCGGAGTTTCTCGTTGACCCGAGAGCTTGCCTCGCACGGCCATTTAAAATCAGCACACAAAATTGCGACATTCAAACCAGCCAATTTGAAGAACGCAGCACCGAATACAACGCCATGCTTGCAGAGATCAAGGCCATGAGCCCATACGTCAAGATATTTGACCCGTCAAGCCTATTCTGCAACAAGAGTAATTGCACTCAAAGTGATTCGGTACATGAGTACTTCCGAGATGGGCATCACCTCAGCGAGGCTGGCAGTGAGAAAGTGGCTTCAGCACTGATTGAGTTCATGAAAAACCAATAAGCAATAAAATAGGGCCCCTTTCGGGGGCCCTATTCCTTTTACAACAGCCGCGCGCGCTGACTTATAACTTAAAGCAGCATCAGCAGCTATCAGTAAACCGTCTTTTCCAGCAACCGATTCAGGTACTGCCCATAACCATTCTTGGCCAATGGTGCCGCCAACTTTTCAAGCTGTTGTGCGTCAATCCACTTCTGACGGTAAGCGACCTCCTCCGGACAAGCTACTTTCAATCCTTGCCGGCGCTCAATGGTAGCGATGTAACCGCTGGCCTCCAGGAGTGAGTCATGTGTACCGGTATCAAGCCATGCGTAGCCCCGCCCCATGATTTCAACCGATAGCTTGCCCTGCTCCAGGTAAACTCGGTTAAGGTCGGTAATTTCCAGCTCACCTCGCGGAGACGGCTTGATCCCCTTGGCGATCTCAACCACCTCGTTGTCGTAGAAGTAGAGCCCGGTAACCGCATAACTCGATTTCGGCTTGGTCGGTTTCTCTTCCAGACTGATGGCCTTTCCGCGCTGGTCGAATTCAACCACACCATAACGCTCAGGGTCGTGCACGTGGTAAGCGAATACGCTCGCGCCATCGGTACGGTCCATGGCGTTGACGAGCAGCCCCTGGAAATCATGGCCGTAGTAGATGTTGTCGCCCAACACCAAAGCCGACAGGTTATTACCAATGAACTGCTCACCGATCAGGAAGGCTTGTGCCAGGCCATCAGGCGATGCCTGCACTGCGTAGGTGATATTGATGCCCCACTGGTGTCCGTCGCCGAGCAATTGCTCAAACCGTGGCGTGTCCTGTGGCGTGGAGATGATCAGGATGTCACGAATGCCGGCCAGCATGAGTGTGGTAAGCGGGTAGTAGATCATCGGCTTGTCGTAAACCGGCAAAAGCTGCTTGGAAATTGCCAAAGTCGCCGGGTGCAGACGGGTACCCGACCCGCCAGCCAGGATGATGCCTTTACGATTCATTTTGATCATTTCTCATGTATCTCTATCAGCATGCGAGCTACGCCGACGCGCCAGTCAGGCAGCGTCAGCGCAAAAGCTTCTTGCAGTTTATGGGTATTCAGCCGGGAGTTCGCCGGCCGCTTGGCTGGGGTCGGGTAGGCATCGGTAGTCAGTCGGTTGACCTGCGCGGCGCGCACTTTCAAGGGCTCACCACGGGCCGCGGCATGCTCCAGAACAAAACGTGCGAAACCGAACCAGGTGGTCTCACCCGATGCCGCCAAGTGATACACGCCGGCCAGCGCAGGGTTACGCCGAGTGCCTGCGATGGCATGAGCAGTAACGTCGGCAATCAGTTCAGCGCCGGTAGGCGCCCCGAACTGGTCATCGATGACGCCCAGGGTGTCCCGCTCGGACGCCAGGCGCAACATGGTTCGGGCAAAGTTGTTACCGCGAGCTGCATATACCCAGCAGGTACGGAAGATCAAGCATGTGCAGCCTGAGGCCAGGATTGCCCGCTCGCCTGCAAGCTTGCTTTCGCCATAGACATTCAACGGCCCTACCGCATCCTGCTCACGCCAAGGCGCACTGCCGTGCCCCGGGAAGACGTAGTCGGTCGAATAATGCACCAGCAACGCCCCCAGTTCTGCAGCCACATGCGCCAACACCTCGACCGCTTCGGCATTCACTCGAAATGCTTGTTCGCGCTCGCTCTCCGCTTTGTCGACCGCCGTATAGGCCGCTGCATTGACAATCACATCGGGTGCAAAGGTGCGAACGGTTGCCTCCAACCCCAGCAGATTGGTCAGGTCGCCACAGTAATCCTGGCTTCTGGAGTTGAGCGCCAGTACTTGCCCCAACACCGCCAGACTGCGCTGCAATTCCCAACCTACCTGGCCGTCCTTGCCCAGCAGGAGAATTTTCATGCCGTACGCCCGGCGTAGTTTTTCTCAACCCAGTCACGGTAGCCGCCGGACTGCACGTTCTCTACCCAATCCCAATTGCCCAAGTACCATTCGACTGTCTTGCGAATACCGGTTTCGAAGGTTTCCGCAGGCTTCCAACCCAACTCGCGCTCCAGTTTGCGCGCATCGATGGCGTAGCGGCGATCATGCCCCGGGCGATCGGTGACGTAGGTGATCTGTTCTGCATAAGCCTTGCCGTCAGCACGCGGGCGCAGTTCATCCAGAAGTGCACAAACGCGATTGACGATTTCCAGGTTGGGCTTCTCATTCCAGCCACCAACGTTATACACCTCGCCCGTCTGCCCGGCCTCAAGCACACGACGGATTGCGCTGCAGTGATCTTTGACATATAGCCAGTCGCGAATCTGCTGGCCATCGCCATAGACAGGCAGTGGCTTACCACCCAGTGCGTTGACGATCATCAGAGGGATGAGTTTTTCCGGGAAGTGGAACGGTCCGTAGTTGTTCGAACAGTTGGTTGTCAGCACCGGCAGGCCATAAGTATGGTGGTAGGAGCGCACCAAATGATCGCTTGCCGCCTTGCTGGCCGAGTACGGGCTGTTTGGCTGATATTGGTGGGTCTCGGTGAACGCCGGCTCATCAGCCGCCAGGGAGCCATAGACCTCGTCGGTGGACACATGCAGGAATCGGAAAGCCTGTTGCGCATCCTTGGCCAAGCCGCCCCAATAGGCGCGCACGGCCTCGAGCAGGCGGAAGGTTCCGACAATATTGGTCTCGATGAAGTCCTCAGGTCCGTGAATCGAACGATCGACATGGGACTCTGCCGCGAAGTTCACAATGGCGCGTGGCTGATGCTCTCTCAGTAACCGCGCGACCAATTCAGAGTCGCCAATGTCGCCATGAACGAAGATATGACGCTCGTCACCTTGCAAGCTGTTCAGCGTCTGCAGATTGCCTGCATAGGTGAGCTTGTCCAGGTTCACGACAGGCTCATTGGAATTTGCCAACCAGTCGAGAACGAAATTTGCACCGATGAAGCCGGCACCACCGGTTACTAAAACAGTCATTATCAGTTACCTACTAAACAATTCGTTGAAAGCAAAAAGCGCGGAATCTGGATGCACTGGCCACACGACCCAGTCCACGACACCCTCACCCGCCTTTTCAGCGTTGAAAAACATTCTCTCGCTGGCACTGCGATCGTCATACTTCCTTTTTTCTCTGCATGTACAGCAGATCCACAATTTCCCCTTGTGGAACATAGCCGCTGACCAGCTCCCGCAGGAGCTTGCGGACGGTAACCAGCTCATGCACGTCAACAGCCAAAAGCAACTCATCGAGCTTTACTTTCAAGACATCCCAAGCGAGAAAATCTTCATTGGCACTCATGATCATCGGGTGTCTGGTGGATACGACATTGTCACCAATCAGCAACTCTTCGTAGAGTTTTTCACCTGGCCGAAGCCCGGTGAACTCGATAGCAATATCTCCAAACGGATTCTTTTCCGAACGGACGCTCAGGCCGGACAGGTGGATCATCTTCTCCGCCAACTCAGCAATCCGCACGGGCTCGCCCATATCGAGTACGAACACATCCCCCCCCAAGCCCATCGAACCCGCCTGAATGACCAGTTGGGCAGCCTCAGGAATCGTCATGAAATAACGGGTGATCTTGGGGTGGGTAACCGTCAGTGGCCCGCCCGCGATGATCTGCTTGCGGAACAACGGTATGACCGACCCCGACGAGCCCAACACATTGCCGAAGCGCACCATGGTAAAACGAGTCTTGTTAACCTGCGCCACGTTGTCCTTCTGGCCGAACAGGACCGGGGCACTTTCGCGACTCAGTGCCTGCAATACCATTTCGGCAAGCCGCTTCGTACTACCCATGACATTGGTAGGCCGAACAGCCTTGTCCGTAGAGATAAGAACAAAGTTGGTAACTCCAGCCTGCACAGCGGCCTGTGCAGAATAGAGCGTACCGATGACGTTGTTCTGCACGCCTTCGGAAATATTGTGCTCAACCATGGGCACATGCTTGTAAGCCGCCGCGTGATACACGGTATCCACACGCCAGGATTGCATGACTTCCAATAGGTGCGCCTGATTACGCACAGACCCAAGTACAGGCAGAATCGTGACGGGTAGCGCCTCCCGGCGAACGCGCAGTTCCAATTCACTCAGGATGCTGTAAAGGTTGAACTCACTGTGCTCAAACAGCAGCAGGGTTTTCGGCCCGGCCCCAAGAATCTGACGACAGAGCTCCGAACCAATCGAACCTCCCGCACCGGTAACCAGCACCACCTTGTTGGAAATACATTGCGCCAGCAGATCGCTCTGCGCAGGAACCGCGTCGCGACCCAACAGGTCAGCGATGTCGACCTCCTGAATATCATCCACCTGCACTCGGCCATTGGCGAGGTCGAGAATGCTGGGAACACTGCGAACGTGCAAGGGGAAGCCCTCGAGGAAGGTCAGGATTTCCCTGCGCCGGCTGCGGCTGGCACTGGGAATCGCCAACAGGATTTCCTGGGCCCCTGTGACATCGATCATCCGGCCAATCTCATCCGAGCGGTATACCTGTAGCCCGGAAATGATTCGGTCGGCAATTTCCACATCGTCATCGATGAATGCCACTGGCCTCATCGACTTGGCCATCCGCAGTGCAGCGATAAGCTGGTTGCCGGCAGCGCCGGCGCCGTAGATCGCCACTCGCGGCAAGCCATCGTCACGCGAGGCGAATGGCATGTGCTGCGTCGCAGAGAACCAGTCACCCAGGAAGTACTGCCGCATGGCCAGGCGCAAACCGCCAATCATGACTAGGCTCAACCACCAGTAATTGAAGATGACAGAGCGCGGCACCAAAGTCTGATGATTGCTGTACCAGTAGACGAAAAAACCCAGCAAGAGCGCAGAAAGGGAAACCGCCTTGGCGATTACGATGAGCGCATCGTTACCGAAGTACCGCATCACCGCCCGGTACATGCCGAACTTCACAAAAAGCGGTATGGCCAGAACGGGTGCCATCACAAATAGCCAGGTATGCTCCTTGATCGGATTACCCAGGTCATCCAGGCCAAGCCGCACGGCAAAGGCCAGTAGCAGGGCCAGCCAAACCAGGCACACATCCATAAGCACCTGAAGCGTGCGCTTCTCCCTGCGTGGCAATTGAAGCAGATATTTTCGAAGCTCGATCAGTTCCCTAGCTTTCATACCCAATTACCCACCTGCCCCTTATCCTTGAAAAAATCAGCGCTCACGCTCGCCCGCATGGAATTTCAATGCGAGCACTACCAACGGTGCATATGCCAAGCATACGCCAAGCACGCCATTCAGGCCGCCGAACGCAACCAGCAGGGCGACCGGGAACAACCAGAGCAGGTTCAGGCACCAGGCTGCCAGCGTCACCTTCTTGTGGCTTGCGAACTGTCGGGAGGCGAACTGATAAGCGTGGCTCCTGTGCGCCTCATACACTTTTTCACCCCGTATCAGGCGACGCACCAAGGTGACCGTGGCATCGACCACAAACAGGCCCAGCAAAATGATCCAGCTCCAGAAGAAATCAGAAGACACCCACCCGGCAATCAGTGCCAGCGCACCCATGACGACACCGAGGAATCCACTGCCAGCGTCACCCATGAAGATTTTGGCCGGGGGAAAATTCCACAGCAGGAAACCTGCAGCCGAAGCGGCCAGTGCAAAGCTCAGCCCTGCGAGGCCGCCATGCCCCGACAGGACATAGATTAGGCCACCGGCCAACCCGACAAAAACGGCTTCAGAACTGGCAAGACCATCAATACCATCCATGAAGTTATAGAGATTCAGCATCCATACTAGGAACACCACCGCCAGCAGGCTGCCGATGAACCCGAGATTTGTTGGCTCGCCCCAAAGCGTGACCGGGGCCAAACCACCAAGGCTGAAAACTATCCATATTCCTGCGAGAAAATGGCCGAGCAACCGCCAGCGCGCGGGGATATGGCCCAGGTCATCGTAAAAGCCAAGCACCGCCACACCGGCGCCACCAAGCACCAGCGCCGACGTGGTCGCGAGGCTGACATCGCCGAGCGCAAAGCCCAGCAACACCGTCGCAATAAAAGTCACAACGATTGCGATGCCGCCCCCGCGTGGCGTCGGCACGGAATGCGAACTGCGCTCATTGGGAATATCAAGCACACTTTTGCGTATTGCGAAGCGTCTTACCGTTCCAGTCAGTGCAGCCGCACCCACTAGAGCTAACGCTATTATTAGTAGCTGAACCATAAGTCGTGAAATCCAATTCCTAGTTACTGAGCATCAACGGCCAATCGCTGGACATGCTTTCTGCCGGCTTCTGCAAGCGCAGCTTCAGGCTCTTCAACCGGCATCCAGCCCAGCAGGTCACGTGCCTTGCTTGTACTGACTTCCAATGAGCTGAACAATTGTACATACATACCCGGCCGACCCAAGGCAGTCAAAAGCAGCCTGGCCAGCAGCTTGGGCATGTAGAAGCACCTGGCCTTGCGGCCCATGCCAATGGCGAGCGATGCAACGATCTGACGCGTCGAAACGCTGGCACCATCAGCAATCAGGAACAGCTGCCCGGCAGCCTTGTCGTGGGTAATCACCAGCGTCAGGAAGCTGATCAGGTTGTTCAAAGAAACCAGGCTGCGACGGTTATCCAATGCGGCAAAAGGCAAGGGCAAGCCTTTTGCCACCAAGCTCAGCAAGCGCGCAAAATTGCCAGGTGCGCCCGCATCATAAATGAGCGGAGGACGCACAATGACCAACTGCATACCAGTGCCTGCCAGTAGCTCACCCAACGCCTGCTCGGCCTCCAGCTTGGAAACGGCGTAATCCGCAGTTGGCGCTACCTCGCTCTGCTCGGTAAACGCCTGGCCGACAGTCTCGTTGCCATTTACACCAATGGAGCTGACAAAGATGAATCGCCCGACCCCGGCTGCCAATGCAGCCCTGGCCAGCGCCAGGGTCGTTTCTACATTCGCCTGCCGGAAGGCGGCCAATGGGTCCGCTACCTGGTCGTTAAGGACATGCGCACGCCCGGCCAGATGAACGACGCAATCGACGTCCACCAGGCTGTGCTGCACGGTGGCCTGATCCAGCAAGTCCAGTAGCACGACATCCCCGGCCAGCGCTTGGTCCGACTCACGCCGGACCGCAGCCTTTACAGAAAAGCCGCCCTTGACCAGAGACTCGCACAGGTGCCTGCCGACAAAGCCTGAAGCACCCGTAACCATTACCCGGCATGGGCCCACCATTTCAGACTCCCGGAGCAATGTGCGGCCTGCCAATCGCATGGTACGCCACGCCAGCCTGCGCCATCGTCCACGGGTCGAAGAGGTTGCGGCCATCGACCACGACGGCACTGGAGAGCGCATCGCGCAGCATGTGCGGGTCTACAGCTCGGAAAGACTTCCACTCGGTGCAGATCGCCAGGGCGTCGGCTCCAGCCAGGGCCTCTTCCTGTGTAGCTGCGTAGTGGGTATCAGCCCGATCGCCGTAGATGCGCTCGAATTCCTCCATGGCCTTTGGATCGAAGACGCGTACCTTAGCCCCCGCCTGCCAGAGTTGTTCGATAAGCCGACGGCTTGGCGCATCGCGCATATCGTCCGTGTTGGGCTTGAAGGCCAGGCCCCATATCGCGATGGTCTTACCTTCCAGCTGGCCTTTGAAGATGTCCTCGAACGAGGCGAACATCTTTTCTTTCTGGCGCTTGTTGACGCCCTCAACGGCAGCCAGCAGGTCGGCGGAATAACCCACTTCCTGCGCGGTACGGTACAACGCCTGAACATCCTTGGGGAAACAGGAGCCGCCGTAACCACAGCCTGGGTAGATGAAGCTGTAACCGATCCGAGGGTCCGAGCCGATACCGATACGCACCTGCTCGATGTCAGCACCCAGGCGCTCGGCAAGGTTGGACAGCTCGTTCATGAAGCTGATCTTGGTGGCCAGCATGCCGTTGGCCGCGTACTTGGTCAGCTCGGCAGAGCGAACATCCATGAAGATCAGCTTGTCGTGGTTTCGGCTGTAAGGCGCATAGCACTCGCGCATCTTGCGGCGGACGTGCTCGGAATCGGTACCCACCACGATTCGCGCACCTTTTGTGAAGTCCTCGAGGGCTGCACCTTCCTTGAGGAATTCAGGGTTGGAACAGACGTCGAACTGCAGATCGATACCACGAGATGTCAAGGTACGCAGGATTGTGTCCTTGACCTTGTCAGCCGTGCCCACAGGCACTGTCGACTTGTCGACAACAATCTTGGGCTCGGTCATGTGCTGACCAATCGTCTTGGCGACTGCCAGCACGTACTTGAGGTCAGCAGAACCATCCTCATCCGGCGGAGTACCTACCGCGATGAACTGAATCTCTCCGAACGCAACGCCCATGCTGGCATCCGTGGTGAAATCAAGGCGCCCCTCGTGCTGGTTGCGAAGAACCATTTCATCGAGGCCAGGCTCGTAGATTGGGATGATGCCCTTCTTCAAATTATCGATCTTGCGCTGATCGACATCGACGCACACTACGTGATGGCCGACATCCGCCAGGCACGTGCCGGTAACCAACCCTACATAGCCCGAGCCGAAAACAGTAATCTTCATCTATTCACACCTTCAAATTTTGTAGTACGAGCGGTACCAATCAACAAACTTTGCAGCCCCTTCCTGAACAGGCACATTCGGTGTGTACCCGACGGCATCGAACAACCCTTGAGTATCAGCCCACGTCTGCTCGACGTCACCGGGCTGCATGGGCAGGTAATTGCAGCTTGCTTCGATGCCTGTTGCGGCTTCCACGGCGTGGATGAAGTCCATCAGGTTGACCGGGCTGCCGTGACCGATGTTGAACACCGCGCAGGCGTCAAGGTCAGGCTTCTGCAGCAACCGGAGAATGCCGGAAATGATGTCGTCGATGTAGGTAAAGTCGCGCGACAGTTGCCCATGGTTATACACATCGATGGGCTTCCCTTCGAGAATCGCCTTGGTGAACTTGAACATCGCCATATCGGGACGGCCCCACGGGCCGTAGACAGTAAAAAATCTCAAGCCGATGGTCTGAATCCCGTACAGATGAGAGTACGTATGTGCCATCAGCTCATTCGACTTCTTGGTCGCCGCATACAGGCTGATCGGGTGGTCCACCGATTGCTGAGTCGAGAATGGAACATCCTTGCTCAGCCCATAAACAGAACTTGAAGATGCGTAGAACAAGCGCTTGACGTTGTGATTACGGCAACCTTCCAGGATATTCAGAAAACCCACGACATTGCTCTGCACATAGGCCATCGGATTATCGAGCGAGTAGCGGACGCCTGCCTGGGCAGCCAAGTTCACCACACAGTCGAATTTATAAGTGGAAAAGACACTGTCGATCGCTACGCCGTCGACAAGATCCGCACGGATGAACGTGAAGTTTTCAATACTCTCAAGATCCTTGAGCCGCGCTTCCTTGAGGCTGACGTCATAATAATCATTGAGGTTATCCATACCTACCAACTGCTCGGCGGTAGCAGACAAGGCCTTGATCAGCGCATGCCCGATAAATCCGGCTGCGCCGGTAATCAAAATTTTCATTTACGCCTACCGTGCGAATTTGTATAGCAATTGTTTAAGAAATGCGGGAGACCGACGGACGATCGAACGCAACATCGTGTTGACGACAAACGCCCCGCCACTGATAAAACCGATATCCTTCTGGAACCGGATGATAGCGAGCTCATGCTTGAGATAGTCCTTGCCACGCCGCTGCATCAACTCACTGCCTGCACGCATCTTCAAAAGAATGTCCGGCAGGTTCTCAATCCTGTACCCCTTTTGCAACATCAGCGACCACAACGCGTAGTCTTGAGCCTTCCTGAAGCTCGGGTAGCCGCCCACCGCCTGCACTGCTGGCTTGCGGAACATGACGGTCGGGTGGCTGAGCGGGCTGCGGCGTTTGGCAAATGCGCACAGGGCGTCATGGTCCAGCGGCAATCTGCGCGGCCCCAACGACTGCGTCATGGTTACGTCGTATTCTTCAACCATCGCACCCAGCACAGCCACCTCGGGGTGGTCTTGCAAATGCTTCAGCTGTCGTTCGAATCGCTCTGGCAGGCAGATGTCATCGGTATCCATCCGCGCGACAAGTTCATGGGTGCAATACTTCAGCCCTTCATTGAGCGCATTGGCCAGCCCCACGTTTACCGGTAGCACCACCGAAACGATCGGTAGCTTCGACCGAAATTGTTCGATTACCGCCTTCAACGAATCCGCTATCGCCCCATCCTCGACGACCACCACTTCCTGCGCGGTACAGGTCTGTGCCGTCAAGCTGTCCAGGCATGCTGCCAGAAACTCGGGTTTCTCCGATGCGTAAACCGAGATAAGTACGGAAAAGTCAGCAGTCACAGCTCTGATCCCTTTGCAATATTCACACTACTGACGCGCCAGCCAAGCCTGGAACATCAGTACGTTCCAGAGAATTGCCGCATGATTCCGTTTGCCACCGAGGTGCTCTTGCCAGAGCGCCTGCACGGCATCCACATTGAAATGACCTTCGCTACGCAGCTTCCGGGCATCCAGCAAGGCTTGCGCCCAGTCTCGCAGCGGGCCGATCAGCCAGTCCCTCAACGGCACGCCAAACCCCATCTTGGGGCGGTCGATCAACGCGCGATCGACATGCTTGTAGAGCACCTGCTTGAGCGCCCACTTGGTCTCCCCCTCCCGGAACTTGTATTCAAGGGGCAACGACCAGGCGAACTCCACTACCGAGTGATCCAGGAACGGCGCTCGCCCTTCCAGCGACACGGCCATTGCTGCCCGGTCAAGCTTGGTCAGAATATCGCCCGGCAAATATTCTTTCAGATCCCAGGCCATCATCTGCTGTACGTTACACAAACCGTAATTTGCCTGCCGCGACGGACGGGAATCGACTACCGGCTTCAGCAGCAAGTCTTTCGCTTGTGCGTGATTCGAGACGATGTTGTTGTAGACGTCATGCGGCCCGCGGGCGGCAAACACTCCGGCCAGCTTATGGACCTTGTCGCCGATACTGCCCAGCCCCTTGCTACCGGGCAACCATCGGCCAAGCGAGTCCCAGCCCCCCGGTTCCACGGTGGTCAGCAACCGCCCTACGCCCGCCCTGAGACCAGCAGGAATCGGCTTCATGTAACGCCACAACTTACCCGCCACTAGATAACGGTTGTACCCGCAGAACAGTTCATCACCACCATCGCCGGAAAGCGAAACGGTCACCTGCCCCTTAGCCAGCTTGGAAACCAGGAATGTGGGAATCTGCGAAGGATCGGCGAATGGTTCGTCCCATATGTCAGGAAGCATCGGGACCACATCCAGCGCCTGCCTGGCACTGACATAAAGCTCCTCATGCTCCGTGCCGATGTGCTGGGCGACCTCCTTGGCGTATGGCGCTTCATTGAAGCGTGGGTCGTCGAAGCCAATCGAGAAGGTCTTGATCTTCTCCGAAGACTGGGCCTGCATCAGCGCCACGATCAGGGACGAATCCACACCACCGGACAAGAATGCCCCCAAGGGCACATCGGAAAGCATCTGCCTGCCGATGGTCGCCTTCAGTTTGCCTTCCAACGCGGTGACGGCTTCATCCGCAGTTCCCTGAAACGGTGCGTTCAAGCCGCTGCGAATGACCTCATCAACGCTCCAGTACGCCCGTGTCACAGGCTGGGGATCACGCCGAGACACCTGCAGGTACTCGCCGGGCATCAGTTTACTGACGCGGGCATAGATCGATAACGGCGCGGGGACGTAGCCGTACTGCAGGAACAGCGAAAGTGCTTGCGGGTCCACCGGAGATTCGAATCCAGGCGCAGCTTTCAACGCCCTGAGCTCCGAACCGAACAGAAACACCTCGCCCAGCCAACCGTAGTAAAGCGGCTTCTCGCCCAACCGATCACGCATCAGCGTCAATTGCGCCTGTTCACGATCCCATAGCGCAATGGCAAACATGCCATGCAACTGCGAAAGCGTCGCTTCAATGCCATAGACCTCGAAGCATGCGAGCAACGTTTCGGTATCTGAATGCCCAACCCACTGAATGACATGTTGCTCACGGGCAAGCTTGTCTCTCAGGTCAACATGGTTATAGATCTCGCCATTGAAGGCGATCAGGTAACGGCCACTGGCGGAGCGCATGGGCTGAGCACCATGGCTGGATACATCCATGATCGAGAGCCGCCGATGGGAAAGGCCGATACCTGAAGCGGCATCAGACCAGATACCGCTGGAATCAGGGCCGCGATGTTCGATCGCAAGGCCCATGTTTTCCAGAATCTTGTCGGCATCACTACCTAGCGCCGAATGAGAGAGAAGCCCTGCGAAACCGCACATCTCAATTGCCCTCAATCGACGCGTAACGAGAAAGCATATTCATTCTCCAATCTTTCCCCAAGCGCCACGAATGGCGTCTTTTATCCCTGTAATCGCGAAGCTCAACCGTTTCACTTTTCTATCGAAGCACAACGGAATCAGGCACAACTTCGCCAGCATGATGGCACTGTATTTCAACTTCCACTTGCCTGGGACAAAGGGCTTGCCCAACAGGTAGATAAAATTGCGGAACTGGTAATAATGGCGGATGGGGGATGGCATGCCAATGCTCTGGCCAAGGATTTTTTTATGGCCATCGCCCAGCATGTGGGATATTTCCAGGGTGGTGTCGATAAAGATCCGATAGCCGCGCTCGCGACTGCGCCAGCACCATTCCCAGTCGACGAAATCGATGAACAGGTCCTCGTTCTTCAGGCCGACTGCGTCAATGGCATCAAAACGCATGAGAAAGCCGGAACTCAAGGTGTATTCAACCTCGATCACATCGCCGGAGCGGCTGAGTCCGTCATAGACCTCATCACTGTCCTTGCGTACAGCGAGGGGGCCGATGCCGCCTACCTTGATCCCTTTATCCGTCAACTCTTTGAATCGGCGCATCAGATTGCTAACGTAACCCGCGGGCAACTTGGAGTCCTGGTCCATTTCGATGACGAATTCGCTGCCGAGTGCCTTGGCGGCTTGCATCCCGCGGTTCTGAGCGACGGCAATACCGGCATTGGTGAGTAATGCATTGACCTGCACATTGCCAAAGTGGCTGGCAACTTGCGCAACTTCACGCTGTTTTTCTGCCAAGTCGGAGTTATCCGTAATGACTACGGCCCCCACTTGCTCGGCGTAAGACCGCAGATTTTCAAGAAGCCCACCCGCATCGGGGTTGTAGGTCGTCAAGACAATCGAAACTTTTAAACCATCCAGGTTATCAGCCACTAGGCACCCACCTTAGCACTCTGCAAGCTCGACCCGCGAAGAAGCGCACCAAAAAGCTTGACAATGAAAAACAATGTAAAAATATCCAGCACGTACGCCAAACCCGTCGCGGGCTCCAGCAGCACGGGAATGGAGCGAAGCCACAGCGTTGCGCAGATGGCTGCATAGAACGGACCGCCATCAAATCGACTCAAGGACGCAATTGCCGACAGGAAGAATCCGATAAAGGCAGCAAACAACAGTCCTGGGGCCAGGCCAAAATACTTGTAGGAGAACAGGTCAAAATGGCTGGTTGGCCCCCCCGCCACATCATAGTCAGGGTACCAATACAGCAACGCTTGACGACCTACGGTGTAATCATTTACTGGATGCCCGACCAACTCACTCATTTTCGTAATACTGACCAGAGGTGCCAGTAACTGGATAAGCGCGCTATCGGTTTTCAGATCCTCAATAACACCATTGGGCAGAGACAAATAGTACTTGTCCGCATTCGCCAACACCCTCAGCGCGAGACGCTCGTAAAGAATGGGCGTTTCCTGCATGTAGACACCCGTAGAAGCATCATCGACACCCGCCTGCTCAAGATTTCTGCTAAGAACCCAGATGGCAAAAAACAGAACAACAGAAAAAATTGCAAACACCTTGCCGATGCCCAAGCGTAGCCTGTAGCCCTGAACCGCGAGCGCGAACAGCGAGGCGTATATACCTTCTAGAATTGCAAACTTTGCACCATTGAGAAGAGAACTGAGCACCAACAACCCAAGATAGAAAGAAACCAATCCCCAGGTAATCAAACCTCGCTTATGCGCTCTCCAGCGCTCAAAACACATCAACGCGAGGTAGCTCAAAATAAACAGCCGAAAACCATCCGCAACCCTGACGAACGCCCCCACGCCCCGGTTCTGTTCGAACCGATTTGACTCGGCATTCACACCAAAGCCGGTCTTCCACATCAAAAATAACGCCAGCAAGCTATAAGCTAAAAGTACGAAGTAAAATTCGAAGCGGCCCTTTCCTCTAGGCACCAAAAATACTCCGACCACGGAATGCAGCCCGCTCCTCAGGTAAAACCCCATCCGGAAACTCAGCAGAAAAACCCCAGCGTAGGCCATCACGACTGCAAAATAAAAGGAGTCGACATATCCCCCGACATAGAGCGCGAGGACGACTCCGTACGCCGTACCGAACGTAAACGTCCAGTAAAAATGCAACGGATCCATATAGCCCAGCACCGTACGTCGGCGCACGGCCAAATAGGCAAGCAAGCTGGTCAGCAACATGCACCCCAGCATCAAGAGCACATGACTGAAAGCAAACTCAAAAAAGCTTACATCACTCATATTCTGCCCAAAAGATATTTAAGAGCAACGATCGGCATATTCTTCAGACCAGACGCTATTTCAAAAAAACCAGAGGCACGCAACATACGAGACAGCGAGTCGGCATTCCTGTTCTTCAGCGACAGCAACATATAAAAAGCCAGCGCTCGTGAAATAGCCTTACTCCTGACATCAGCAGGTGCCAACGCTTGCATTGTCTGCCTTACCATGAAGTATTGACCTGCGATATTTTTGTATGTGTTGTTCGGATGCTGGCGATACCTCACGCAATCCACTTCCGGCGCAAAGTCAAATTCTCGCCCCTTGCCAGGGTAGCGATTAAGCAACTTTACAAACATCGGGTAATCATCCCACTTGAGCGCTGGATCCCATCCACCCACTTCCTTGAGCGCTCGAACGCGAAAAGCACTGGACTGCAGCAGAATGGGCGATGGAAAGTCGGTAAAAATCTCGCGCGCCCTGCGGCTTTCTTCAAGGTCAAAAAATCTGCGGTGCGACTCTTTGTAGATCGGGCCTGCAACTCCATTTTCGTAGAAGTAGCGCCCACCCCCCAAGATAAAACCGAGTGCTGGGTTAGTCGCCATGCGCTGGCAGAGTTCTTTCACGCCCTGGGGCACAAGTATATCGTCAGACGCAACAATCCAGCAAAACTCGGTATCAATCAACGTCAGCGCAAGATTGAGCGACGACACCAACCCACCATTCGCCTTGGCCACCACCGAAACTTTGTCTTGAACCCCCAGTTGCTCAATTAACGCTGAAACTTTGGCGACGGAGCCATCCGTCGAGCCATCATCAATTACCAAAACTTTCAAGCCAGGCACATCAATGGACAACGCAGCCTGCAAAGACTCGGAAATATAATCAACATGATTGTAAGACGGTATAACCACTGTCAGCATCTTGTAAGCTCCTGCACGCATCAATTCAAGGAAAAAAGCCAGCTATACCGCTTCGACTGCAGGCCTCATAGTCCGTAAATTCCTGCGAATCACTACCCACACAAGGATCCAATAGATGGCATAGTTCAGGGCATAGGCCATGACGACACCCTCAAGCCCCACCGCCCTGATCAGAAATACCGCCAACACATAAAACAATAACGACCCAATTATTTCAGTAAAAATAAAAGCCTTGAACATTGCCTTGCCCAACATGACATAAGCAATGATCCAGCTGCCAATCTTGAGTGCATCACCGACCAACTGCCAGGCAAACAAGTCAGTGACAGGTACAAAATCAGCACTGAACAAAAACAGTACGATGGGCTCTCTCAGCAAATAGATCACCACCGCTGCCAAGACAGTCAATGGCAAGATAACCCGGTACCCAAAACCGATTTCAGCCATCAACTCTGGATACGTCTTGAGCTCTGATAGTCGTGGCAGGAAGTAGATCGACAAGGTCGTGGTCGCCATCATCAAATAGGCAGAACTCAAACGCCACATGGCTTCCCAGTATCCAGCCGCATGCCACCCCAGCGTCTGTCCAATCTCGCTCCGGATCAACATCTGGGTGACAGGAAGGCAGGCCGCCGAAACGATTGCCATCACCGCATATTTCAACAGGTTCCTGACGACACCTTTATCCAGCTGACCAAAGAGCATGGAAAAATTGAAAAACTTCAAGCGGCGACACACGACCAGCGTGGAAAAAAAGGCCACGGACTGATACGTAGCCAACGCGATGAGCGCACCTTTGAGCCCATAAAAATGGACCAGAACAGCCGTAATCAGTACGGAAAGTACGCTACCTGCAATATTGCAGACCACATACCGGGCGATCTCCTTGAGGCCATTCAGCACCGCCAGAAGAAAGGTATTCAAAATAAGAAACACCAAACCCACAGCAAACCAGGCAAACACATCGGAAAGCCCGCCATCATTCAGCAATCTTTCCGCCAACGCTTCACGAAAAAAGAACAATGCACACGCAATGACCAGACTTACCACAACGCTCAAGGTGCCGGCCGTACGCCAGACGGCTACCCGGCGCTTGGCATCATCCGCATACTCGGCCGTATACTTGGTAACTCCCGTGTTAAAAGCACCACCAATCAGCGTAGTGATCAAGGCAACCACATTCTGAAACTGACCGAAGGCCGCGTACCCTGCCGGACCAACGTACAAAGCGAGTATTTTATTGATACCAAGCAGCGCCAACATCTTAGTGACGACCGCAATACCGTTGAGCACGCTAGTTTTGATGAGATTCATCTGTATCGATCCGCAAAAGCACCAAACTTTCCAATCACTACGCACACCTCGAGCAGCGCCGTCAGTTCATTGGGAATGCCAAAAAGCCATGAGCCCTGCCGGCATGCAAAGTGCCATACAGGGTCATGACCCTTCTTCGACGGACTAGAAGCCGTTACACGCGCCGATGACGTGCTCAATCGCTTCCTGTGTCATCGTCGGATCCATCGGCAGGCTGAGCACCTCCTCATGGATCCTCTCCGTGACGGGAAGGCTCAGCCCGTTCAGGTGCTGGTAAGCTTGCTGCTTGTGAGGCGGGATCGGGTAGTGAACCAGGGTCTGTACCCCCTTCGATGCCAGGTGCGCCTGTAGAGCGTCGCGAGCGGCAGTGCGGACAACATACAAGTGCCAGACATGCTCGCCTTCATCGCCATGCGATGGCAATGCGATTCTCGAGTTCTCGATACCCTTGGCGTAGCATTTGGCAATATGGCGACGACGCGCGACCTCGTCATCCAGATGCTTGAGTTTCACATCCAGCATGGCAGCCTGAATTTCATCAAGACGGCTATTGACGCCAACGTAAATGTTTTTGTACTTCTCGTGTGACCCATAATTGCGCAGGGCACAAAGCACTTCCGCCAACTCGGAATCGTTGGTGGTGATGGCACCACCATCCCCCAGAGCACCCAAGTTCTTGCCTGGATAGAAGCTGAAGCCGGACGCGTCGCCCCAACCGCCGACTCTCTTGCCCTGCACTGCGGCACCGTGCGCCTGGGCAGAATCCTCAAGTACTAACAGGCCAAATTCTTCAGCAATTGCACGGATCGCCGGCATGGGCGCAATACGCCCGTACAGGTGTACAGGTAGAATCACCCTGGTACGTGAGTTAACGGCTGCGCGAACTGCTTCGGGCTCGATATTGAAGGTCGCAGGATCGGGCTCTACAAGCACCGGCGTCAGGCCACTTTCAGTGATGGCGAGCACACTGGCAATGTAGGTATTTCCTGGAACGATGACTTCATCGCCATCCTTCAATCGCCCGAGCAACTTCCAAGCTTTGAGCGTCAGGGTCAACGCATCAAGGCCATTCGCGACCCCAATACAAAATTTGACGCCGCAGTAGTCGGCAAAATTACTCTCGAAGCGCTTCAGCGCACCACCATTGATGTACCAGCCTGAATCGATAACATCAGCACAGGCCTTCAACAACTCGTCCCGATATTGATGATTGACCGCTTTCAGGCTCAAAAAATCAATCACGACCCAACTCCCTGATTATTTTGGCAGGATTACCGACTACGACAGCGTAGTCAGGCACATCTCTTGTAACAACAGCACCAGCGCCAACCATCGCATGCTTGCCGATCGTGATACCCGGTAGCAGAGTTGCATTTGCGCCTATGCTGCAACCTTCTTTGAGTAGCGTTTTTGCGTACGCCTCGGGATACTGCCTGGAGCGGGGTATCTTGTCATTGGTGAACGTAGCGTTGGGACCAATGAAGACATTATCCTCGACGCTGACCCCTTCCCACAGGTACACACCACATTTGATGGTTACGTTGTCACCTATGGCAACGCCGCCTTCGATGAAGGTATGTGCACAAACATTACAATCCCTGCCGATTCGAGCACCCCGCAATACCACGGCATACTGCCAGATTCGCGTGCCCTCACCTACATCATCTGTTTGAACATCAGACAACTTGTGAATACTGGCCATTGCCAATCAGCCTCTTGAAATCCCGATAATCACGAATATAGTCGCGCTCGTCATACACTTCACTTGCCACGACCACCAGCACGCAATCCTCACTGAAATCGTGCATCTCGCGCCAGACCATATTACGAACAAAAATTGCTTTGTTTGGCCGATCAATAATATGCTCGACCCGTTCGCGGCCGTCATCCAGCACCATCCGGCAACTTCCCGAGACACAGATGATCAATTGTTGCAAATCACGGTGCGCGTGGAAGCCCCTGCTGACACCTTGCTGGGTACCGAAAATATAATAGATACGCCTGATCGAGAACGGAATATTGAGGTTCTTCTCAATACCAATCAAACTACCACGGTCATCGCTGTGCGATTCCAGCTCAACGATATCTACTTTACCGGGTATCAGATAATCCGTGTGTTCAGCCTTGGTGAAAGTCGGCGCCATCCGATCCTTCTCACTCACCACCGGAGCAACCGTCGTCGGCCAGTCAATTGCCAGATCAGGATCATCCCAGGCCAGGCTCCGCTCATGAACCTTGGAGTAGGTATCCGTCGTGCGGTACTGGAATACAGTGTCATCCTCAAGCGCCATGAAACCATGAGCGAAGCCTTCGGGAATCCAAAGCATCTTTCGGTTCGCTGCGGACAACGTTACGCCAACCCACTGCCCGAACGTCGGTGAACCTTTACGAATATCGACTGCAACATCATAAGCAGCGCCTTGACTCACATTGACGAGCTTGCCCTGCGAACAAGGCGACAGCTGGTAATGCAATCCTCGGACAACTCCTTTCTTCGACATCGAGCAGTTTTCTTGGATGAACGGGCGCGGCACCGGCAAATCACACGCCCTCAACAGCGCGTGAAATTTAGGCTCACTGTAAAACTCGTAAAACCAGCCCCGCTCATCCTCGAAGATTGTTGGTTCGATAATGACAATTTCGGCAATGTCTGTCTTTGTAAGCTTCACTCAGCCAACCTCATATAAATATCGACAGATTCATCCCTGTCACACAACATTTCCCAACTACACTTACAGCACGTCGTTCTTTAAGCCAAAGCTTCATAAGCGCAATTCACAGCTGGTGCGTCACCCATCACACATTTTGCGACACCTGCCAGCCCAAAGGACTGCTGCGTACGCCACGCCATGATCACAACGATGCAGCCACTCATTTTGCCAGTGAACCACTGTTGAGACCACAGCATTTTGCCTTGGGCCCTCGCAGCGCGTTGATCACTTCCAACCACGCCCGCACACACAGCGCCAGCCCTCCTCCAAACGGGCCGAGGAAAAACTTCCTAACATAATCATGGGGTTATGCGCCTTTAGAGACCATAAGTTGTCCGCCGCTGCGTATTTGACAAGGCTTGAACGCCTTCCAATGCGTAGGTCACGACAAAATCAACCCTCTGCGCATCGAAACAATTTTCATTTAATTAAGCCATCGGACCAACGGCCCAAACAGGCCGCCAACACCTCCCAGGGCCTTGACCCCAGGCACCCTGCTTTTTGCCAGATAAAAACGGAGCCGCCCCAATTACAGACAGCCCCTCAACAGCGCCTACAAACAGGTATCTTCGCTAAAAGCCAAAAATTCTATAAATCAGCTTTTTGCAGCACTGAGCTGCGTCTCGGGCAAAAGAACATTGACTTGACGCGAGAGCCCTTCCGGCAAAACATTCGACACAGTACCAGCAACCTCAACGGTTCGCATACGCCGCAGATTTGTCTTGTAAGCAGCCCGTACAAGCGCCATGACGATCCCAAGCATTACACCAACAAGGAAAGTGAACATGACAATCAGTGCTTTGCGCGGCTTTATAGGCTTAGCGGATGCGACGGCTCGCTGATCAATACTGACCAGTTGCAAGCCTTGCAGCTGCGTATCAATGTTTTGCAGTCGCACGCGCTCAGCCCGCAGCGCTTCGACACCTTCCAGAAAGTTCTGATCATTGTCCCGAGCCTTGATAGCCTCGACGCTACGGTTGTTGGAAAGCAACAGGAGCTCTTTACGAATTTCGCCGATTCTGGGCTCTACAAAATCATCCGAGGCACGCTTGCGCAAAGCAGAACGCTCAGCCTCAAGCACTTCTGTCCCCATAAAATAAAGCGGAACCGGCCTGCCATTTACTTCGGTACGAATGATGTTGCCACTTCCAGAAACCTCATCAGCCATCAAAGAGGGTGTGGAAGGCTTTTTCAGGCCCAGACTACGGGCAATACCTATGGCTTCATCAAGCTCTGCCAAACGCGCCTCACGCTGCAACTTTAGCTGTACACGCAATGCCTTGAGTTCATCATTTAATTGCGCTCGCTTGATGGAGTCATTTTCTTCAAGGCGAGCGATACGACCCTCGTTACCGGTCCGATATTCAGCTAGGGCATTACTTAACTTGGCATCTACTTCAACCAAGCGGTTAGCCAGAATAATCTGCATATCCCTTGATAACTGAGCACGCTCCTGCTCCATAGCATAATCAACGAAATCATTAAGCACCGCTGCGCCATTGATATCTCTGCCGTAACGCAATTTCAACCCGATGAAGTCACTTAGCAAATTAGCCTTCTTCGAATCAGCCTGTTCTAGGCTAAGCGCAGTATTATTGAATTCTTGAAAAGCTTGCTCAAGACTCTGTCCTTCTTCCTGGAAGGCGTTGACAAGCTCGGGCCTGGAACGGAAGTAATCCAGCCGCGCACTGTAGGAGTCCAATCTCGCACCGACTCTCCTCAGGGCTTCTGCAGGGGGGAGCGAGTAGATTTTTGAGCGATTCAACGCATCCAGCTGATTAAGCTCAACGGGGCGCAGCGTGGTGGACGCTTCATACTCAGGGGGGATGACGTAGGCAACCGCAACACCGATGATTGCAAACAAAAAACCGAGGGCAGCGATGAATGCGCGCCTGCGCCAGATAGTGCGAAAAAGGTCAAAGAGGTCTGCTTCACCTGAAGCGGCCATGTAGGAGCCGCGAGGATCAATGTTCACGATGGTTAGCCTGCTTGCTAGCGGTGGTTTACCCAAGACAGGCAGAGTTGGCAAGCGCTTCGTGCACCTTCTTCCAGCTATCCATGTCATCGGCGGAGAAGGTGCATTGTTGCACCTTCCGAACCAGACAACAACGACTTGCGACCATGACTGGCACGCCAAGTTCCCTCAAAAGCTGTTTTTTCGCCTCAACCAACGATCACGCCCCAAGGCCACGCAGGCCCCGATCACGATCCCGGCGAGTACCGCGAACGCCATGATGATCGCTTTTCGCGGCTTTACCGGCTTATCGGGGGGAGAAACTGCCCCGTCCTGCTGATACATAGCTACCAGCGATGGATCGATTTTCAGATTGCGCAAAAAGTTGAGCTTCTCTTGCCGCTCACGAAGATTCGGAATGTACGGGTCATTTGATGGGCGAGCTTCAAGATTGGCTATTTCCGCCTCCAGCGCTTTTGTACCACGCATGTAGGTGAGTGCACCGCCCATCCCTGCAGACACCTCACTGGATAAGGTATTAGAGATGATCGGCGGCTTTTCCAAACCTATGGATTTCGCAATCCGCAATGCCTCATTGAGCTGAGCGATCTGATCTGCGCGCTGATTCGCCGCACTGGCACGAGAAGCCCGGATCTGCTGCTCAAGGTTATCCGCCAAGATCGATATGTCGCTGCGCGTCCCACCAAGCAACTCCTCCTTCGCCCGATCCGCAGCCATTTCGGCATAGTTGGATACCCAGATCGCCGCAAGCCTCGGATCTTCAAGGCTCGCTGTAATCACATACCTGTCAGGAATATCCCTGGCGACCAAGGCTACGGTAAGCATGCTGTTGAACTGGGTGTACAAGGCATCACGCGACCCCGCTCGTTCATCTTGAGTCAGCGTTGGCAGGAAGGCATTTCGGAAGAATTTATCCCGCACCGCCTCAGATTGAAGAGACTTCAAATAGATGCTGTATACATCCTTCGCGCTCAGCGGCGCGAGCCCCGTACCTTCCCCTCGACCGAAATTGAGCTGTGCAATCTCATTCTGGGTAGGAGGCCGAATGTAAAGTTTCGCCTCATACACCGGTGAAACCAGCATCACGTAAGCCAAACCCAAAGCAATAACTGGAATTGCCACCATCACAACCCAAAGCTTTTGCCGCCAAATCCCCTGCACAAGCTCAACCAGGTCAATCTCGTCACTACCACTCAGGCGCTCGCGTTCATTGCGCATTTAGTCTTTTTTTCCTTGGGTCCGTCTGATTGCGTCAACAGAGGGGGGGCCACCTCCAAGCCGCAAGGCCCTCCCACCCCTCTCGGGTCAAGCGTAGAGGCAATTTGCCAACCTGCTCGCGATCTTTCAGTCACTTCGCATTAATCAGTAGTAGAGAGAGCCGACCTAAGGAAGTTCCTCACTTTTTTCCAGATTACGCACTTCCCGCCCAACGGTCATTCCGCAATCGTGACGCTCAGCTCATTTCCCGCCGCCGCAAACGTTTCCCTCAATACCCGTGCCAGCACCTGCTTCGCCCGTCCCTCACCATGCACCAACACTACCTGCCGCGCATTACAACCCCGCGCAAATCTCACCAGCCCCGCCTGATCCGCATGCGCCGAATAGCCTCCAAGCGAAACCACCTTGGCCCGGATCTCATACAGCTCACCATCCAGATCAATCCGCACAAATCCTTCCGCACCTTCACTAGCCTGGATCTCAGCCCCAGGAGTGCCCTTGGCCTGGTAGCCAACAAACACCACCTCATGCCGCGGGTCCGCCAGCATCGCCTTGAGATAGCCGACAATCCTCCCGCCTGAGCACATCCCATTCCCAGCAACGACAATCGCCGGGCGTCCGGTGCTCTTCAGGTAATTCACCACCTGCCGGTGACGTGCGTGTGTATCGACGCAAACCAGCTGACCAAACCCCAAGGGGTCGCGCCCCTGATCCAACCGCGCTCTGGCCTCGTCATTCCAGTAGTCATGCAGCTGTCGATAGACACCCGTAATACGCTGTGCCAATGGCGAGTCGAGAATTATGGGTAGCTGCGACCATGCATAGGTGTCATCGCCCTGCACTACAGCAGGGTCGCCAAGCCCCTTGCGGTGAAGGATATCTTCGAGCTCGAACAACAACTCCTGGGTGCGGCCCAGGCTGAATGCGGGAATGAGGATGGTGCCACGGTCCTGCAGCGCGCGATCGATGACCCGCTCGAGCTGCTGCTGGCGATCACTGCGATCCGGATGAAGGCGGTCACCGTAGGTGCTTTCCAATACCAGAACATCAGCCCGCTCCGGTGGCTGTAACTGGCGCATCAATGGATTACCTTCGTGACCAAGGTCACCGGAGAAGACGATACGCTGATTGACGTCCGCCGTTTGCACATCACATTCCACATAGGCGGAGCCCAGTAAATGCCCGGCACGCTGCAAACGAATCATGCACTTGAGTTCGGATTTTTCGACCACTGTGTGCCAATTCCCAAAGGGAACCGGCACTACCAGACTATCGATGATCTCAAGGTATCGTGCTACGTGGGCAGGCTCGCTGCTGATGGTCAGCTTGTAGGCATCTTCCAGAACAAGTGGCAACAACTTTGCAGATGGCTCACTGCAAAGGATCGGGCCACGATAACCCGCGGCGAGCAGTGCCGGGATTCGCCCGACATGGTCGAGATGCACGTGAGTGATCACCAGCGCCTGGATACCCTGCACTGCAAAATCGGGAGGCAGCGAACCCGCCCCTGAGGGCGCCTCGGCGCCCTGCTCCAGGCCGCAATCCACCAACAGGCTGGTAGTCGAATCCAGATGGAGCCGGTGGCAGGAACCGGTTACGCCGTGGGTACCACCGTGATGGGAAATGCTAGGGAATTGCATATGAATAAGCGCTCGCCTGGGCTTCTGAATGGATGCCTATTACTCCACTCCCCCAACTGCGCGCATAGGTGAAGCTTTCCTACGAAGCTGTAGGCGCCTTCATCAATTGCCGTCGAGCAGCGCTTGGCGTGCAGATGCGCGAATCTTGCGTTTGCTACGCTGCACCCCATAAGCACCAAGCAGCGGACCAACAGCCAGGCCCACGACCAGAGCCGCAAGCACAGGTACCGCCACAGGCAAGGCCGGAGCCGACCAACCGAAGAGCACCAGTGACACGGCCTGCTGATTCTCCAGCACGAAGAACAACACGACAGCCGCCAGCAGCAGCACAAACATCGCCGCCAGGGCGCGCTTCAGGTTACGCATCAGACTGCTCCTTCTGACTCAAGTGTGCTCGTGCTCTTCTTCGTTGACCCGGTCACGCAGCTCTTTGCCCGGTTTGAAATGCGGCACGAACTTGCCTTCGAGCTCGACCGACTGGCCGGTCTTGGGGTTGCGACCTACCCGCGGAGCGCGATAGTGCAAGGAGAAACTGCCGAAACCGCGGATTTCGATACGATCTCCGGTGGCCAGGCATTGGGACATCTGTTCAAGCATGGTCTTGATGGCCAACTCCACGTCCTTGGACGAGAGCAGCCCCTGATGGGTGACAATACGTTCGATCAGCTCCGACTTCGTCATATTTTTCCCTTCGTTATCAAGCAGCTAGATCATTGCTTAATCAGTTTGTAGCACGCCCGGAAGGATTTGAACAGGGTGGTTCTTGACTTAATAAAAAAATTCAAGATTGGATTGTTAAGAAATAAGAGCTGACCCCCTCTTTTGGGGGGCATGCCGTTGTTGCTAGAGGCAGCGTTGATGTCATAAATCGGAAATGTAGCCAGCGTATACGTGAAAATCGTCAGCGCGACACACCTAAGCCTTGTAGGATTTGTCATAATCGCGAGTAAGACGTATCTGCTTTGATCTGACTTAAAGCGGATTCCAAAATACCTATCCTACCTTGCTCGTTGAGTCGTACTCACAAGGATCGTTTATGCGGATCTCTCCCCTTTCGCTCGCACTTGCGACCCTCTTAAGCACCTCGGTCAGCTTTGCTCAATCCGGCGGCCAGCCGCAGCCTTGGGACAATGAGCCATCAGAGTTTCTAGGCGTCCCGTTTCAGGGCGACTTCAAAGCCCAGGTTCCCGAATGCCCTGACAGCAGCCCACGCCAAGCGACGCTGTGCCGGACAAGCACCACGGATCCTGACAAGTATGAGATTCACGGATTGCCCTACCTTCCGATCAGTTCTGGATACCAGCTTTTCGCGGCCGTGAAAGACGACGCTGTCAGTCAGCTGATGTTGACCGGCAATTCCAGCAGCCTCGAATTGGTCAATGATTTTCTGACGGATACCCTGGGGCAACCTAGCTCGAGCTTGAGCCGCCGGATCCAGCTAAGCTCGGGTGCTTCCTATGAGATGAAGACCATCTCGTGGCAAGGCAAGCGAGTCGCAGTGCATTTCCAGCGAAACGAAAGCGACCTGAGTCGCTATACCGTCACGTTCACACCTTCGGCAGCAGACCTCAAAACCTTGGGCGCTAACTCGGCAGTCGGCACCCCAAGCGAACAAACTGCTGCTCGCTGAGCTGGAGAGCCCAAGGGCTTCCCCCGTGCTCTCGGTGGCTTGACGCCGTATTAAACCGCCCTGCACGAAACACACTACATCCACGAAATCGCAGGCAAAAAAAGGGTGGCCCGAAGGCCACCCCTTTTTACCGATCAAACAGAACTCAGTTCTGCTTGGCCATTGCTTCGCGCAGCAGCGCAGCCATGGTGGTGTCGGCAGCCGCTTCCGGAGCGTTTTTCAGGCTCTGGATGGCTTCACGCTCTTCAGCGTCGTCTTTCGACTTGATCGACAGGCTGATGACGCGCGATTTGCGGTCAACGCTGATGATCTTGGCTTCGATCTCTTCGCCTTCCTTCAGGACGTTACGCGCGTCTTCAACGCGGTCACGGCTGATTTCGGAAGCTTTCAGAGTGGCTTCGATGTCGTCGGCCAGGGTGACGATGGCGCCTTTGGCGTCAACTTCTTTCACGATGCCCTTGACGATAGCGCCCTTGTCGTTGACAGCAACGAAGTTGGAGAACGGATCGTCTTCCAGCTGCTTGATGCCCAGGGAGATGCGCTCGCGCTCTGGGTCAACCGACAGGATGACGGTTTCCAGCTCGTCGCCCTTCTTGAAACGACGTACGGCTTCTTCGCCGGTTTCGTTCCAGGAGATGTCGGACAGGTGAACCAGGCCGTCGATGCCGCCGTCCAGACCGATGAAGATACCGAAGTCGGTGATCGACTTGATGGTACCGGTGATCTTGTCACCCTTGTTGAACTGGCCGGAGAAGTCTTCCCATGGGTTGGACTTGCACTGCTTGATGCCCAGGGAGATACGACGACGCTCTTCGTCGATGTCCAGAACCATGACTTCCACTTCGTCGCCAACCTGAACGACTTTCGACGGGTGGATGTTCTTGTTGGTCCAGTCCATTTCGGAAACGTGTACCAGACCTTCAACGCCTTCTTCCAGCTCAGCGAAGCAGCCGTAGTCGGTCAGGTTGGTAACGCGAGCCTGTACACGGGTACCTTCTGGGTAACGTGCAGTGATAGCGACCCACGGATCTTCGCCCATCTGCTTCAGACCCAGGGAAACGCGGTTGCGCTCACGGTCGAACTTCAGAACGCGTACGTCGACTTCGTCGCCAACGTTAACGATTTCCGATGGGTGCTTGATGCGCTTCCAGGCCATGTCGGTGATGTGCAGCAGGCCGTCGATACCGCCCAGGTCCACGAATGCGCCGTAGTCGGTGAGGTTCTTGACGATACCTTTGACTTGCTGGCCTTCCTGCAGGGTTTCCAGCAGGGCTTCGCGCTCGGCGGAGTTCTCGGCTTCCAGCACGCTGCGACGGGAAACGACAACGTTGTTGCGCTTCTGGTCCAGCTTGATGACCTTGAATTCCAGCTCTTTGCCTTCCAGGTGGGTGGTGTCGCGCACTGGGCGGACATCAACCAGGGAGCCCGGCAGGAACGCACGGATGCCGTTAACGTCGACAGTGAAGCCGCCCTTAACCTTACCGTTGATAACGCCCTTGACCACTTCTTCGGCGGCGAAAGCTGCTTCCAGAACAATCCAGCACTCGGCGCGCTTGGCTTTTTCACGGGACAGTTTGGTTTCGCCAAAGCCGTCTTCGACCGCGTCCAGCGCAACGTGAACTTCGTCACCGACCTTGATGGTCAGCTCGCCAGCTTCGTTGTAGAACTGCTCGAGCGGGATGACGCCCTCGGACTTCAGGCCAGCGTGTACGGTAACCCAGTCGCCGTCGATGTCGACAACGATACCGGAGATGATGGCACCCGGCTGAAGATTGAGGGTTTTCAGGCTTTCTTCAAAGAGTTCTGCAAAGCTTTCGCTCATTTTAATTCCTGTAGATTCGGGCGAAACAGACGCCCATCGCCACATTCCAGACAATGTGGGTTTGTTTTAAGTAAAGGAAAGCCGGCAGGACGTTGACTGGTGCCCCCGCCTGCTCTCCTGGCTATCAGACCAAGTCGCGCTGGGCGAGCTCGCTCCTGATACGTTGCAACACCTGCTCGATGGACAACTCGGTAGAGTCCAGCTGAATGGCATCGGCCGCTGGTTTCAGCGGGGCCACTGCACGCTGGGTGTCACGTTCATCACGCGCACGAATCTCATCTAGCAGACTCGACAGACTAACATCTTCGCCCTTGCCCTTCAACTGCAGGTAGCGGCGACGGGCGCGCTCCTCGGCACTGGCGGTGAGGAACACCTTCAGCGGCGCGTCCGGGAACACCACGGTACCCATGTCGCGACCGTCTGCAATCAGGCCTGGCATTTCACGGAACGCCCGCTGGCGCTCCAGCAGCGCATCACGCACTGCTGGCAGCGAGGCGACCATCGAAGCACCGGCACCGACGGTTTCGGTACGGATGACCTGGCTGACGTCCTCGCCCTCGAGAATTGTCTGTTGAAGCTTACCGGGCTGGGCGGCGATGAACTGCACATCCAGATGGGCGGCAAGCTTCGTCAGCAGCTCTTCGTTGGTCAGGTCGACGCCGTGATTGCTGGCGTTGAAGGCCAGCAAGCGGTAGAGCGCGCCGGAATCCAGCAGGTGCCAACCGAGCTCGCGGGCCAGCAGCCCGGCGACCGTACCTTTACCGGAGCCGCTCGGGCCGTCGATGGTGATGACCGGTGCCAGGCTATTCACGCTTTGCCCTCTTCGGCGACGCGGATGCCGACGTCGGCGCACAGCTTGAGGAAGTTGGGGAACGAGGTGGCGACGTTGGCGCAATCATGGATGCGGATCGGCGCACTGGCACGCAGCGAGGCAACGCTGAAGGCCATGGCGATTCGGTGGTCACCGTGACCGTGCACTTCGCCACCGCCGAGCTGGCCGCCGTCGATGATTATGCCGTCCGGGGTCGGCTCGCACTTGATGCCCAGGGTAATCAGGCCGTCGGCCATGACCTGGATGCGGTCGGACTCCTTCACCCGCAGCTCTTCGGCGCCACGCAGCACGGTACGCCCTTCGGCGCAGGCAGCGGCAACGAACAGTACCGGGAACTCGTCGATGGCCAGCGGCACCAGCTCTTCAGGGATATCGATACCCTTGAGCCTGGCGCCGCGCACGCGCAGGTCGGCCACGGGCTCGCCGCCGACTTCACGCTGATTCTCCAGAGTGATGTCGCCGCCCATCAGGCGCAGGATGTCGATCACGCCGGTGCGGGTCGGGTTGATGCCAACGTGCTCGAGCACCAGCTCGGAGCCTTCGGCAATCGACGCAGCCACCAGGAAGAACGCCGCCGACGAGATGTCTGCCGGCACTTCGATACGGGTAGCGGTGAGCTTGCCACCGGATTGCAGCGAAGCGACCGGGCCGTTGCTCTCGACCGCGTAACCGAAGCCGCGCAGCATGCGCTCGGTGTGGTCACGGGTCGGGGCCGGCTCGGTGACGGTGGTCTTGCCTTCGGCATACAGGCCCGCCAGCAGCAGGCAGGATTTGACCTGGGCACTGGCCATCGGCAGCGTGTAGGTCAGCGCCTTCAGCTTGCTACCGCCACGAATCGTCAGTGGCGGTCGGCCGTCCGGGCCAGTCTCGACCACCGCGCCCATTTCGCGCAGCGGGTTGGCCACGCGGTTCATCGGGCGCTTGGACAGCGAGGCGTCGCCGGTCATGGTGACATCGAACGGCTGGCCGGCCAGCAGGCCGGAGAGCAGGCGCATCGAGGTGCCGGAGTTGCCGACGTAAAGCGGTCCAGGTGGCGGCTTGAGGCCGTGCAGGCCGACGCCGTGGATGGTCACGCGGCCATGGTTCGGGCCTTCGATGACCACACCCATGTCACGGAATGCCTGCAGGGTCGCCAGGGCGTCCTCGCCTTCGAGGAAACCTTCGACTTCGGTCGTGCCTTCGGCCAGCGAGCCGAGCATGATCGAACGGTGGGAAATCGACTTGTCGCCCGGTACGCGGATTCGCCCGGTCAGGCGGCCACCCGGTTGGGCCAGGAAAATCAGATCGTTGGCGTTCATAGCGTCCACATAGGCCCGGCGGGCCAGGATTTTACTGAAATGCTCGCGGGCAACGCGTGCACGAGTGAAAACACCCAGCAGCTGGTGCCCGTCCCCAGCATCGACTGCGTCGCGCAAGGCGTCGAGGTCGCTGCGAAATGTGTCCAGGGTGCGCAGGACTGCCTCGCGGTTGGCGAGGAAGATGTCGTGCCACATGGTCGGGTCGCTACCGGCGATCCGCGTGAAATCGCGGAAACCTCCCGCAGCGTACCGGAAGATGTCGAGGTTTTCATTGCGCTTGGCCAGCGAATCGACCAAGCCAAAGGCCAGCAGGTGCGGCAGGTGACTGGTGGCAGCCAGCACTTCGTCATGGCGCGCCACCGGCATGTGCTCGACATCGGCATCCAGCGCACGCCACAGGCGGTCGACCAGTGCCAGGGCGGCGGGGTCGGTCTCTTCCAGCGGCGTAAGGATGACCTTGTGCCGACGGAACAGGGCAGCGTTGGAGGCCTCTACCCCGCTCTGCTCGGAACCGGCGATGGGGTGGCCGGGCACGAAGCGCGGCAGGCGCTCACCGAAGACGGCACGCGCTTCACGCACGACATTGCCCTTGGCGCTGCCGACGTCGGTGATCACGGCATTGCCGAGGTCAAGCCGGGCCAGGCGGGCGAGGACCTTTTCCATGGCCAGGATCGGCACGGCGAGCTGAATGACGTCGGCGCCGATGCAGGCGGCCGCGAGGTCTTCTTCGCAACGGTCGACCACGCCCAGCTCGACAGCCAGCTTGCGCGACGGGGCGTCCAGATCGACGCCGACCACTTCGCGGCACAGGCCGCTTTCACGCAGGCCCTTGGCGAAGGAGCCACCGATCAGGCCGAGGCCGACTACGACCAGGCGGTTGATGATTGGCGCGGGTTTGGTTTTTGCTGCATTTACCACTGGTGCGAACCCTGTTCAGAAATCTAGGCAGTATGTGAGGCCCATTGGGG
>NZ_BCBG01000045.1:0-44642 GCF_001320485.1 Pseudomonas sp. NBRC 111130 | reverse complement strand
GCCGCCCCGCGATCAAAGCTAACGAAGCTGAAACCGGGTGTCAGGCTGCCTGTTGGCGCTTGATCTGGCTTTTGCGCACCTGGGCGCGGCAGGCGTCGCCGAAGGCCTGGAAGATCTTGATCGAATCAGGGTTCTTCGCCGCTTGCCATTCCGGGTGCCACTGCACGGCAAACAGGAACGGCGAGATGCTTGGAGCGTGGATCGCCTCGACCAGGCCATCTTCGGCGTGGGCGATCGGCTCGATGCCGGCGCCGAGGTTGCGCAGGCCCTGGCCGTGCAGCGAGTTGACGCGGATCTCGTCGGTGCCCAGGGTCTCACGCAGCCAGCTGTCCGGCTTGATCTTCACGCCATGCACCTGGGCGTATTGCACATCGACCGGGTCTTCCGGGTTTTCCCGATGGTCGTTGAAGCCAGGCTCGGCGTAGACCTTCTGGTAAATGTCGCCGCCCAGGGCAACGTTGATTTCCTGCATGCCGCGGCAGATGCCGAAGATCGGCAGGCCGCGCTTGAGCGCCGCCTTCACCAGCGGGATGTCGAACAGGTCGCGGTTCTTGTCCTGGCCTTTGCCGGGGGTTTCGTTTTCCTGGCCGTACAGGGTCGGGTCGATGTTACTACCGGCACCGGTCAGGTACACGCCGTCGGCCATGTCCAGATAGGTCTCCAGGTCATCGATGCCACAGCAGGTGGGCACCAGTACCGGGACGCAATCGGCGAAGTCGACCAGCGGGGTGATGTATTTGTGGGTCATGACCTGATAATCATGGCCTTTGCGCTCTTGGCTGCCCATGGTCATCAGGACGACGGGTTTGCGCAGGGAAGGTTGCTTGTTGCCAATGTTGCTGTTGGACATATGTCACCTTATGACAGGGCTCTGCCTGTCGTTGTTGTGCAGGTGCACGGCCGGTGGCCAAATTGTGCTACCTGAAGTCCCGAGCACTGCCGGCTCATCACAGGACGATTCCGGTCGGGGCTTGTAGATAGCTTGCCAGAGCCGTTCGATATGTCAAACGAGCAAAAAGCGGTTAGGGCGCCGAATTACGGGGGTGTAACCCTTGCGAGCCTGAGCCGGCAAGGGTTTGGCGGGGGGTATGGTCAATTATATTTAACGACGCAGTCGGTTCATTGCAGCGCTGCAATGATCGACCGCTCAGTGCAGTATCTGCGCCAGGAAGGCCTTGGCCCGTGCAGTGCGCGGCTGGTTGAAGAACACCTGGGGCGGGCTGTCCTCGATGATCTGCCCGCCTTCGAGGAACAGCACCCGCTCCGCCACCTGGCGGGCAAAGCCCATTTCATGGGTGACGCACAGCATGGTCATGCCGGTGCCGGCCAGTTGCACCAGTACGTCCAGCACCTCGGCGACCATCTCGGGGTCGAGCGCCGAGGTCGGCTCGTCGAACAGCATGATCCGCGGCTTCATGCACAGCGCCCGGGCGATGGCCACGCGCTGCTGCTGACCACCGGACAACTGGCTGGGGTATTTGTGCGCCTGGCTCTCGATACCTACCTTGCTCAGGTACATGCGCGCCCGTTCCTCGGCGTCCTTGCGCGACAGGCCGCGCACGCTGGTGGGGGCGAGCAGGCAGTTGTCCAGCACGCTCATGTGCGGGAACAGGTTGAAGTGCTGGAACACCATGCCGATCTCGCTGCGCACCTGGGCCGCCTGGCGAGTGTTGGCGGCCAGGTCGATGCCGGCAACCCGGATGCTGCCCTGTTCGGCGATTTCCAGGCGGTTGATGCAACGGATCAGCGTCGATTTGCCCGAACCGGACGGGCCACACAGGACAATGCGCTCACCTTCGCGCACCTGCAGGTCGATGTCGTGCAGCACATGGAAGGCGCCATAGTGCTTGTTCAGGCCCTCGATGCGGATCAGCTCCGGACGAGGGTCAGTTTCGGGGGCAAGGCTGGCAACGCTCATGGGGGCGGTCATGTTGTTGTTCTCCCGCTGGGTGTCAGTCGAAACGTGCCGCGCTGTAAGGCGCAGGGTCAGTGAAAGGGCGCTCGCCTGTGAGCAGCTCGGCCACCAGGCGGCCGCTGACCGGGCCCAGGGTGAGGCCGTGGTGGGCGTGGCCGAAATTGAACCAAAGGCCTTTATGCCGTGGCGCAGGGCCGATTACCGGACGCATGTCGGGCAGGCATGGCCGGCGGCCGAGCCAGGGCTTGTCATCAAGGCGCTCACCCAGCGCCGGGAACAGCTTGCGGGCCAGCGCTTCGCAGCGCTTGAGCTGGATCTCGTTGCCCGGTGCGTCACTGGCAGCGAACTCGATACCGGTGGTCAGGCGCACGCCGCGGGCCATCGGGGCTAGCACATAGCCACCCTGGGTGTCGCAGATCGCATGCAGCAGCTGGGTACCCTCGCGGGTGCTGTAGTGCATGTGGTAGCCACGCTTGATGCCCAGCGGAATGCGGTAGCCCAGGCGCTCGAACAGGTCGCCCGACTGTGGCCCGAGGCAGGCCACCACCTCCTCGGCGGTAATCAGCCCCCGTTGGCTGTCGACCTGCCACCGGCCGTCGACCTGGCGCAGGCTGCGCGCATCGCCATGCACGAACTGCCCGCCGCGCTGCACGAACAGTGCGGCATAGCCACGGGTGAGGGCGCCGGGGTTGGTGACGGTCTTCGGATCGAGCCAATGGATGCCGCCAACCACCGTGCTGTCGAGCTGGTGCTCGCGCGCCTGCAGCTGGCCACGCTCGAGGATTTCGTACTGCAGGCCGTAACGGGCCAGGCCCTTGAGCTCGGCCTTGGCCTGCTCGAACAGCGCTGGGGCGCGATACACCTCGATCCAGCCTTTGGCCTGGATCAGCCCTTCAAGGCCGGCCGCCTGGACCAGTGCATCATGTTCCTCGACGCTGCGCTGCACCAGCGGGAGCATGTCGGCCGCCGCCCCGGCCAGGCGCCCGGGCGCCGACTGTTGCCAGTAGCGCAGCAGCCACGGCGCCGCCTTGGGCAAGTGCAGCACGCTGTAGCGCACATCGGGCTGGCGGTTCAGGCCATAGCGCAGCAAGGCGCCGAATTGCCGCGGGAAGGCATAGGGGATCACGCTGGAGCGCTCGATCAGCCCGGCGTTGCCATGGCTGGTGCCGGTGCCGGGGTCGTCGCGGTCGAGCAGGATCACCTGGCGCCCGCGGGCCTGCAGGTGCAGTGCGGTGCTGACACCGACGATGCCGGCGCCGAGGACAAGGGTCTGGCAATGCATGGATATATCCTTCGGTCAGTTCAGGTGGCGGCCCAGGCGGGCTTCCAGGTGTTTGAGCACGCGTCGGACCAGTTCGACGATCACCAGGTAGAGCACCGCGGCCCAGAGGTAGATCTGGAAGTCGAAACTGCGCGAGAACGCCAGCTTGGTCACGCCCATCAAGTCATAGAGGGTCACCAGCGAGGCGATGGCGCTGGCCTTGATCATCAGGATCAGCTCGTTGCCCAGCGGCCCGATGGCCACCAGCAACGATTGCGGCAGGATGACCTTGAAGAAGGTGGTTGAACGCTTGAGGTTCAGCGCCCGTGCCGCTTCGTACTGGCCCGGCGCAACGGCCATCAGGCTGCCGCGGAAGATCTCGGCCTGGTAGGCGGCGGTGTTGAGGGTGAACGCCAGCAACGTGCAGAACCAGGCTTCACGGAAGAACCACCAGAGGCCGAGGTCCTGCCAGAAGCCTTTGAGCGAGCCCAGGCCGTAATACAACAGGAACAGCTGGGCCAGCAGCGGCGAGCCGCGGAAGAAGTAGATGTAGCCGGCCGCCAAGCGTTGCAGCAGCGAGTGGCGCGACAGGCGCGCCAGGGCCAGCAACAGGCCGAGCACGGCGCCCAGGCTGAAGGAGATTGCCACCAGCTTGGCGGTCACCAGCAGGCCATCGACGAAGCGCGGCCCATAGCGCTCCAGCAGGTCCGGGTCCAGTACCAGGCCCAGCAGTTGTTCGGCACTCATGCGCGTGCTCCTTGCAGGTGTCGGTTGCTGCGCCGCTCGATATAGGCGAACACCCGTCCCGAGGCGGCCGAGAACAGCAGGTAAGCCAGGCAGGCGACGCCATAGAAGAACATCGGCTCCTTGGTCACGCTGACCGCAAGGTTGGTCTGGCGCATCAGGTCGACCAGCGAGATGGTCGATACCAGCGACGTGTCCTTGAGCAACGACAGCCAATTGTTCGACAGGCCCGGCAGGGCGATGCGCGTCAGTTGCGGCAGCACCACCTTGAAGAACCCGGTGCGCTTGCTCAGGCCCAGCGCCGAGCAGGCCTCCAGCTGGCCCTTGGGCAGGGTCTTGAACGCCGCCAGCCAGATTTCGCTGGAGAACGCCGCGAATACCAGGCTGAAGGCGATCATGGCGGCCAGGAAGGTGTTGATCAGGAACTCGCCTTCATAACCCATGGCCGCCAGCAGCTTTTGCGCGGCGATCTGGCAGCCGTAGTAGATGATCAGCAAGGTCAGCAGCTCGGGCAGGCCGCGGAATACGGTGGAAAAGGTGGTGGCCCAGGCGCGTGGCAGGCGCTTGCGCGAACGCGCCGCCAGGGCTACGGCCAGGCCCAGCGGCAGGCCGATGGGCAGGCAGGCGAGGGCCAGAGAAACGGTGACCAGGGCGCCGGCCAGCAGCGCCTGGCCCCAGCCACCACTGGCGAAGGACAGCAAGGACAATTGATCGAGCATGACGAACCCCTTGGGCGGGTAATGCGGTCTCTGTGTAGGAGCGGCCTTGTGTCGCGAAAGGGCTGCGCAGCGGCCCCAGGATTTATGCAGCAGCACAGATTGCCGGGGCCGCTATGCGGCCCTTTCGCGACACAAGGCCGCTCCCACAGGGATTTCGCAAAGACTTTCTACGGATCAGTTGTAGATATCGAAGGCAAAGTACTTGCTGGCGATCTTCTGGTAGGTGCCGTTGGCGACAATCTCGGCCAGTGCGGTGTTCAGCCGCTGGCGCAGGGCGTCATCGTCCTTGCGCACGGCTATCGCAGCGTCGGCCTTGGTGTTGGCTACATCGCCAAGGATCTTGCAGCAGTCGCCGCCGTTCTTGTTCATCCACTCGTGCAGCGGGAACTTGTCGGCGATCACCCCGTCCAGGCGGCCGGCGGCAAGGTCGGCGTTGGCCTCGTCCATGGTCGGGTACAGCTTCACTTCGGCGCCGGCCTTGGCATACACGTCTTCGGCATAGATGGCCTGGGTCGAGGACGACTGGGCGCCGACCGTGTAGCCGTCGAACTTGGTCTGGGCGTCGCCGATCTTGCTGTCCTTGGCCACAGCGACGGTCAGCGGGGTGCGGTAGTAGTGATCAGTGAAGGCGATTTTCTTGCGCCGTTCTTCGGTATCGATCATCGAGGCCACCACCGCGTCGTACTTGCGCGCCATCAAGGCGGGAATGATGCCTTCCCAGTCCTGGGCAACCAGGGTGCATTCGACCTTCATCTGTTCGCACAGGGCGTGGGTGATGTCGATGTCGAAGCCGTGCAGCTGATTATCGGCATCGACATAGTTGAAGGGCGGGTAGGCACCTTCGGTGGCGAAGCGCAGGGTCTCGGCGCTGGCGTTGCCCGCCAGCAGCAGGGCACACGCACCCAGCATAGCCATGGTCTTGTTCATCTCGCACCTCTTGCACTCTTGCTATTGTTGTTTGCCCGCCGGCCACGAGGTGTAGCCGACGAACTCGTTATGTAGAGCGGCAGTTGCTTCCAAGCGTTTTTCAACATCAGGCCCGAGCTTCTTGCAGACCTCGTTGACCATCAGGTGCACCCACGACAGCATGGTCGCGGTGGATTCCCAGAACAGGTTGAATTCGGTGGGGATGCGGAACACTTCGTCGGCATGGGCATCGGCCCAGTCGCAGAAGGTGTCGGTCACCAGGGTGACCGGGATGCCGGCGGCGCGTGCCTTCTGGCACAGCTGCAGGGCATGGCGCGAATAGCGGCGGGCCTCGAACACCACCAGCGCGGTGTCTTCGCTGCGGCCGAGCAGCACGTCGCCGAAGTGCCCGGCGCTGCCATCGACCTGTTGCACGCCATCGCGCAGGTACTGCAGCAGGTGGCTCATGCACATGGCAATGCCGCGTTCGGTCTGGAAGCCGGCGATGCACACCCGGGGCTTTTCGGCCAGGCGCTGGGCCACGGCGTGCCAGGCGTCGCTCTGGCGGTATTCGTGCACGCGCACCAGGGCCGCGATTTCCCGCTCGAGGCTGCCGGCGTTGTCGCGGTCATCCTGGTTCTGGCGGTATTCTTGCAGGCGATCACCCATCAGCCAGGGGCCGTCGCCGAGGTCGCTCTGCAGGTCTTGCTTGAGGGCCTTGAGATGGGCATAACCGAGGGAGCGGCAGAAACGCCCGACACTGGACTCGCTGACACCCAGCTTGGCGGCAATGCTGGCCGAGGTCTGGAACGGCAGTTCGTGCAGGTTGGCGAGCATGTAGCTGGCGATCTTGCGGCCTGAGGCTGCGGCCCCTTGCAGGCTGTTTTCCAGGCGTTGCTTGATCGGTTGGCTCATGCTGCGGCTCCAGGTGAGGCGTGGAATAGAAAATGGCTGTTTTCTGTCATCGAGTCAACATTTGACAGATAGCTGTCACTTATCGGAAAGTTTTTGTCGTTGCATACGCTGTTGCCATTCCAATTCCAAGAAAGGAGCTACAGATGTCCGCACCTTCCGCCAGCCCGCTCGTGCGCCTGCCCTTCGCCGAGCTGCAGGGGCTGTTGCAAGCGATCCTCCAGCAGCACGGTTGCAGCGAGGCGGTGGCCAACGTGCTGGCCCACAACTGCGCCAGTGCCCAACGCGATGGCGCCCACAGCCATGGCGTGTTCCGTATCCCCGGTTACGTTTCGACCCTGGCCAGTGGCTGGGTCGACGGGCGTGCCATCCCCCAGGTGACCGACCTGGCGCCAGGCTACGTGCGCGTGGATGCCGCCGGTGGTTTCGCCCAGCCCGCCCTGGCCGCAGCGCGTGGGTTGCTGGTGGAAAAGGCCCGCAGCGCCGGCATTGCCGTGCTGGCGATCCACAACTCGCACCATTTCGCCGCACTGTGGCCGGATGTCGAACCCTTTGCCGATGAGGGCCTGGTGGCGCTGAGCGTGGTCAACAGCATGACCTGCGTGGTGCCGCACGGTGCGCGCAAACCGTTGTTCGGCACCAACCCGATCGCCTTCGCCGCGCCGTGCGCCGGGCATGACCCGATCGTATTCGACATGGCCACCAGCGCCATGGCCCACGGCGATGTGCAGATCGCTGCGCGGGCCGGCCAGGCATTGCCCGAGGGCATGGGCGTGGATGCCCAGGGCCAGCCGACCACCGACCCCAAGGCCATTCTCGAAGGCGGCGCGCTGTTGCCATTTGGCGGGCACAAGGGTTCGGCGCTGTCGATGATGGTCGAGTTGCTGGCGGCGGCGCTGACCGGCGGGCATTTCTCCTGGGAATTCGACTGGTCCGGCCACCCGGGGGCGAAAACACCGTGGACCGGGCAACTGATCATCGTCATCGACCCAAGCAAGGCCGAAGGTGACCGGTTTGCCCAGCGCAGCCGCGAACTGGTTGAGCACATGCAAGCCGCCGGGTTGTCGCGCATGCCAGGCGAGCGTCGCTACCGCGAGCGGAAACAGGCCGAGCGGGAAGGGGTGGCGGTGACTGAACAAGAGTTGCAAGGACTGAAAGAATTGCTTGGCTGATCCGGCCTCTTCGCGGGCAAGCCCGCAGGTACTGCACAGTCCCAAGGGCTGTGATATCCCTGTGGCAGCGGGCATGCCCGCGAAGAATCCAGCGCGAATCCCCAGCTGTGCAAAGTTGCATAGACAACCTTGCACTTATGTGATGTTCCTTGGGCCCGACTCCGGGTATCCTCAGGGCAGTCTTTCCGAACTGTCCTGATCCAAGGAGCTGCACGCTGTGTTCAAACATGTCGATGCCTATGCCGGCGACCCGATCCTCTCGTTGATGGAAACCTTCAAGGCCGACCCGCGCGCCGACAAGGTCAACCTGAGTATCGGCCTGTACTACGATGAGGCCGGTGTGGTGCCGCAGCTGGAAGCGGTGGATGCGGTGGAAAAGCGCATTGCCGGCCAGGCCCATGAAGCCTCGCTGTACCTGCCGATGGAAGGCCTGGCCAGCTATCGCCAGGCGATCCAGGCGCTGCTGTTCGGTGCCGACCACCCGGCCGTGACCGGCAAGCGCGTGGCCACCGTGCAGACCGTCGGCGGCTCCGGCGCGCTGAAAGTCGGTGCTGACTTCCTCAAGCGCTACTTCCCGCAGTCGGAAGTCTGGGTCAGCAACCCGACCTGGGACAACCACCGTGCCATTTTCGAAGGTGCCGGGTTCAAGGTGCACACCTACCCGTACTTCGACCAGGCCAGCCGTGGCGTCGACTTCGACGGCATGCTGCAGGCCCTGCAAGGCCTGCCGGCCAACAGCATCGTGCTGCTGCACCCGTGCTGCCACAACCCGACCGGTGCCGACCTCGAGCCTGCGCAGTGGCAGCAGGTGGTGGAAGTGGTCAAGGCGCGCCAGCTGATTCCGTTTCTCGACATCGCCTACCAGGGCTTCGGTGCAGGCCTGGTGGAAGACGCCTACGCCATCCGCGAAATGGCCCGTGCCGGCGTGCCGTGCCTGGTCAGCAACTCGTTCTCCAAGATCTTCTCGCTGTACGGCGAGCGGGTAGGGGGCCTGTCGGTGGTCTGCGACGACGAAGCCACCACCCAGAGCGTGCTCGGCCAGCTCAAGGCCACCGTGCGTCGCAACTACTCCAGCCCGCCCAACTTCGGTGCCCAGCTGGTGGCAGGCGTGCTCGGCGATGCCGCGCTGAACGCCCAGTGGGCCGCAGAGGTGGAAGTGATGCGCAAGCGCATCCTCGACATGCGCCAGGCGCTGGTCGATGCCCTGGCGGTGCTGCTGCCAGGCCAGGATTTCCAGTTCTTCCTGCGCCAGCGCGGCATGTTCAGCTACACCGGCTTCAGCGTCGAGCAGGTGCGTCGCCTGCGTGACGAGTTCGGCGTGTACCTGATCGACAGCGGCCGGGTGTGCATGTCTGGCCTGCGCCCAGCCAACCTGCAGCGGGTTGCCGAGGCGTTCGCCGCAGTACAGAAGTAATTGCGGTTCTGCGCAGCCCTTGCAGGAGCGGCCTTGTGTCGCCAAAGGGCCGCAACGCGGCCCCAGCAATCTGTGGCTCTGCACAGATCTGGGGCCGCTGCGCAGCCCTTTCGCGACACAAGGCCGCTCCTGCAATCAGCCCCATCTGTGCAACCTGCTTGTAAAGACAAGTGCAACCGCCTCTCGGAAAGGGGCTTCGCAAGTGCAACCTTTCGGTGCACAATCGCGCCCCTCTTTCCCGGTTGAGTTGGGCGATCACGCAATTTCGCCATTCTCAGCCTGTTGCAGTCTTGCGAGTGGAGCTTCACCCGGAATGAATGAGCAGGCCCCAAGCGTTGAACAACGCTTTGCAGAATCGACCCCCGCCACCCTCGGCAGCTGGTCGCGTAACGACACCACCTGGATGCTGGGCCTGTTCGGCACGGCCATCGGCGCAGGCACCTTGTTCCTGCCGATCAACGCCGGTCTGGGCGGCTTCTGGCCGCTGCTGATCCTGGCCGCGCTGGCCTTCCCGATGACCTATTTCTCGCACCGTGGCCTGACCCGCTTCGTGCTGTCCGGGCGTAGCGGCGGCGACATCACCCAAGTGGTCGAAGAGCACTTCGGCGTCAAGGCCGGTGCGCTGATCACCGTGCTGTACTTCTTCGCCATCTTCCCGATCCTGCTTATCTATAGCGTGGCGCTGACCAACACCGTCAGCAGCTTCATGGAGCACCAACTGCACATGGCGCCGCCACCACGGGCAGTGCTGTCATTCGTGCTGATCCTTGGCCTGCTGGCGATCGTGCGCTGCGGCGAGCAGGCCACGGTCAAGGTCATGAGCCTGCTGGTGTACCCGTTCATCGTTGCGTTGGGGCTACTGGGTCTGTACCTGATTCCGCACTGGACCGGTGGCATCCTCGACAGCGCCGCCCAGGTGCCGTCGGGCTCGGCCTTCCTGCACACCCTGTGGCTGGCCATTCCGGTGATGGTGTTCTCGTTCAACCATTCGCCGATCATCTCGGCCTTCGCCGTCGACCAGAAGCGCAGCTATGGCGAACACGCCGACGAGCGCAGCGGCCAGATACTGCGCCGTGCCCACCTGCTGATGGTGGTGATGGTGCTGTTCTTCGTGTTCAGCTGCGTGCTCACCCTGAGCAGCGCCCAGCTGGCCGAGGCGAAGGCGCAGAACCTGTCGATCCTGTCGTACCTGGCCAACCACTTCAGCAATCCGACCATTGCCTTTGCCGCGCCACTGATCGCCTTTGTCGCCATTGCCAAGTCATTCCTGGGCCACTACATCGGTGCCAGTGAAGGCCTCAAGGGCATCATCGCCAAGGCCGGTGCCCGCCCAGGCGCCAAGACCCTGGACCGCGTGGTCGCCGCGCTGATGCTGGTGGTCTGCTGGATCGTCGCCACCCTCAATCCGAGCATCCTTGGCATGATCGAATCGCTCGGCGGCCCGATCCTCGCCGTGCTGCTGTTCCTGATGCCGATGTACGCCATCCGTCGCGTGCCGTCGATGCGCCAATACAGTGGTGCGCTGTCGAACGTGTTCGTGGTGGTGGTCGGCCTGGTTGCGCTGACCTCCGTGGTGTACAGCCTGATCAGCTGACTCACTGCCTGAATCGGAAAAAGCCCGGGGCGTTTGTCGCCATCCGGGCTTTTTTTTGTCCACAGTAATTGTCCGGAAATAGAACAATTTCAATGCCCCCATAGGCACCCGGCCGCCTTCATGATTAACTCAGTGTCCTTTTCAAACCCCCGCATAAGGATTTCGTCATGGCTCAAGTGACCCTCAAAGGCAACCCGGTTCAGGTCAACGGCACTCTGCCACAGGTCGGTGCCCAAGCCCCGGCTTTCTCCCTGGTCGGTGAAGGCCTGGCTGACAAGTCGCTGAAGGACTTCGCCGGCAAGCGCAAGGTGCTGAACATCTTCCCGAGCGTCGACACCCCGACCTGCGCCACGTCGGTTCGCAAGTTCAACGCCCAGGCCAACGACGTGGCCAACACCGTCGTCCTGTGCATCTCGGCCGACCTGCCGTTCGCCCAGGCGCGCTTCTGCGGTGCCGAAGGCCTGGACAACGTGAAGAACCTGTCCACCCTGCGTGGCGCCGAATTCCTGGAGAACTATGGCGTCGCCATCGCCGACGGTCCGCTGGCCGGCCTGGCTGCCCGCGCTGTGGTCGTACTGGATGAGAACGACAAGGTGCTGCACAGCGAGCTGGTTGGCGAGATCGCCGACGAGCCGAACTACGACGCAGCCTTGGCTGTACTGAAGTAAGGATCGCTTAGGGCAGGGTGTGCAGTATCAGCCTGTCCCGGCCTATTCGCGGGTAAACCCGCTCCCACAGGGACGGTGTAATACCTGTAGGAGCGGGTTTACCCGCGAATAGGCCGGGACAGGTGAAGGAACTCTTCAACCCATCACAGCTCAAAGCAATACCCTGTAACGGCCCGGAACCTTTTCCGGGCCGTTTTCGTTTAAAGTTCAGCCTTTTGGCAACGTCAGGCAAAGGTAAACCTCTGGTAAAGGGCCTTTGCTAAAACAGAGCCAGTGCTTATCGTTCAACCTTCCCAAGCCGCCATTTCTGAACAAGGTTCGTTCAACCCATGCAAGTGTCCAATTCCCGATCCCCTCGTCGCTGGCTCGTCGGCCTGCTGATCCTGCTGCTGGTGGCCCTGCTGGCCTGGTGGCTGTGGCCTGCGGCAACGCCTGCCCACAAAGCGGCCAGCGCGGGGCGCGGCAACAAAGGCATGGGGATGGGCATGGGCCGGCCGGGTTTCGGCGGCTCCACCGACCCGGTGCCGGTGCGTGTCGAGCCGGTGCGAGTGGGCGACTTCCCGCTCTACTACAAGGCCTTGGGCACTGTCACGGCGACCAACACGGTGAATGTGCGCAGCCGGGTGGCCGGCGAGCTGGTGAAAATCCTGTTCAAGGAGGGCCAGCAGGTCAAGGCAGGCGACCTGCTCGCGGAAATCGACCCGCGCCCTTACCGCATTGCATTGCAGCAGGCCGAAGGCACCCTGGCACAGAACCAGGCGCAACTGAAGAACGCCCAGGTCGACCTGGCGCGCTACAAGGGCCTGTATGCCCAGGACAGCATCGCCAAGCAGACCCTCGATACAGCCGAAGCTCAGGTTGCGCAGTTCCAGGGTCTGGTCAAGACCAACCAGGCTCAGGTCAACGATGCCCGCCTGAACCTCGATTTCACCCAGATCCGCGCCCCGATCAACGGCCGCGTGGGCCTGCGCCAGCTCGACCTGGGCAACCTGGTGGCGGCCAACGACACCACCGCCCTGGTGGTGATCACCCAGACCGAGCCGATCAGCGTCGCCTTCACCTTGCCCGAGACCGAGCTGAACACCGTGCTTGACCGTTACCGCAGCGGCGCCAGCCTGCCGGTCGAGGCCTGGGACCGCACCGACAGCAAACTGCAGTCGACCGGCGTGCTGGGCAGCATCGACAACCAGATCGACACCACCACCGGTACCCTGAAGTTCAAAGGCCGCTTCGAGAACAAGGACCTGGCCCTGTTCCCCAACCAGTTCGTCAACGTGCGTCTGCTGGCCGACACCCTCAAGCAGGTGGTGATGGCGCCGGCCGCGGCCGTGCAGTTCGGCAACGAGGGCACCTTCGCCTACGTGGTCAATGACCAGGGCACGGTCAACATCCGCAAGCTCAAGGTTGGCGCCAGCGATGGCCAGAACAGTGTCATCCTTGAGGGCCTCAAGGCCGGTGAGCGCCTGGTGCTGGAAGGCACCGACCGCCTGCGTGAAGGGACCAAGGTCGAAGTGGTCGAAGACAGCTCGCAAGTGCCGACCACCCCCGGTCAGCACCTGCAGGGCCAGGACGCCAAGGGATCAGCCCAGAGCGATGAGGCGCCTTCCGGCAAAGCGGCAGCCAGGGCGGGCGCATGAACCTGTCACGCCTGTTCATCCTGCGCCCGGTCGCTACCACGCTGACCATGCTGGCCATCGTCCTGGCCGGGCTGATCGCCTACAAGTTGTTGCCCGTTTCCGCCTTGCCCCAGGTCGACTACCCGACCATCCGGGTCATGACCCTGTACCCGGGCGCCAGCCCACAGGTGATGACCAGTGCTGTCACCGCACCGTTGGAGCGCCAGTTCGGCCAGATGCCCGGCCTTGAGCAGATGGCATCGACCAGCTCCGGCGGCGCCTCGGTGCTGACCCTGCGCTTCAGCCTGGACATGAACATGGACGTCGCCGAGCAACAGGTGCAGGCCGCGATCAACGCCGCCAGCAACCTGTTGCCCAGCGACCTGCCTGCGCCGCCGGTATACAACAAGGTCAACCCGGCCGACACCCCGGTGCTGACCCTGGCCATTTCCAGCAAGACCATGCCGCTGCCCAAGCTCAACGACCTGGTCGACACCCGGGTGGCGCAGAAGCTCGCGCAGATCAGCGGGGTGGGCATGGTCAGCATCGCCGGCGGCCAGCGCCAGGCGGTGCGGATCAAGGTCAACGTCGACGCACTGGCGGCCAACGGCCTCAACCTCGACGATGTGCGCACCCTGATCGGCGCGTCCAACGTCAACCAGCCCAAGGGCAACTTCGACGGCCCGACCCGGGTGTCGATGCTCGACGCCAACGACCAGCTGCGCTCGCCGGAGGAATACGCCAACCTCATTCTCGCCTACAACAATGGCGCGCCGCTGCGCCTGAAGGACGTCGCCGAGATCGTCGACGGCGCCGAGAACGAACGCCTGGCTGCCTGGGCCAACCAGAACCAGGCCGTGCTGCTGAATATCCAGCGCCAGCCTGGGGCCAACGTCATCGACGTGGTCGACCGCATCAAGGCGCTGCTGCCATCGGTCACCGATAACCTGCCGGCCGGCCTCGATGTGTCGGTGCTGACCGATCGCACGCAAACCATCCGCGCTGCAGTCAAAGACGTGCAACATGAGCTGCTGATCGCCATCGTGCTGGTGGTGATGGTGACTTTCGTGTTCCTGCGCCGCTTCAGCGCCACGATCATTCCCTCGATTGCCGTACCGCTGTCGCTGATCGGCACCTTCGGCGTGATGTACCTGGCCGGCTTCTCGGTGAACAACCTGACGCTCATGGCCCTGACCATTGCCACCGGTTTCGTGGTCGACGACGCCATCGTCATGCTCGAGAACATCTCGCGCCACATCGAGGAAGGCGAAACGCCGCTGCAGGCGGCACTCAAAGGTGCCAGGCAGATCGGCTTCACCCTGATTTCGCTGACCTTCTCGTTGATCGCGGTACTGATCCCGTTGCTGTTCATGGCCGATGTGGTCGGCCGGCTGTTCCGCGAATTCGCCATCACCCTGGCGGTGGCCATCCTGATTTCCCTGGTGGTGTCGCTGACCTTGACGCCGATGATGTGCGCGCGGCTGCTCAAGCGCGAGCCCAGGGAGGAAGAGCAGGGCCGCTTCTACCGCGCCAGCGGTGCCTGGATCGACTGGATGATCGAACACTACGGCCGCGGCCTGCAGTGGGTGCTCAAGCACCAGCCGCTGACCTTGCTGGTGGCCGTGGCGACCTTGGCACTCACCGTGCTGCTGTACATGGTGGTGCCCAAGGGCTTCTTCCCGGCGCAGGACACCGGGGTGATCCAGGGTATTTCCGAAGCGCCGCAATCCACCTCGTTCGCCGCCATGAGCGAGCGCCAACAGGCGCTGAGCAAGGTGATCCTGCAAGACCCGGCGGTGCAGAGCCTGTCGTCCTACATCGGTGTCGACGGCGACAACGCCACGCTCAACAGTGGCCGCATGCTGATCAACCTCAAGCCCCACGGCGAGCGTGATGTCAGCGCCGGGGAAGTCATCAGCCGCCTGCAACCGCAGCTCGACAAGCTGGTCGGTATCCGCCTGTTCATGCAACCGGTGCAGGACCTGAGCATCGAGGACCGGGTCAGCCGCACCCAATACCAGTTCAGCCTGTCTTCACCTGACGCTGACTTGCTGGCGCAGTGGAGCGGCAAGCTGGTGCACGCCCTGCAGCAGCGCCCGGAGTTGCAGGATGTGGCCAGTGATCTGCAGGACAAGGGCCTGCAGGTGTACCTGGTGATCGACCGTGACATGGCCAGCCGCCTGGGCATCAGCGTGTCGCAGATCACCAACGCCCTGTACGATGCCTTCGGCCAGCGGCAGATTTCAACCATCTACACCCAGGCCAGCCAGTACCGCGTGGTGCTGCAGTCGCAGGACGCGGCAGTCATCGGCCCGCAGGCGCTGGAATCGATCCACGTCAAGGCCACCGATGGCGGCCAGGTGCGGCTGTCGGCACTGGCGCGGATCGAGCAGCGCCAGGCACAGCTGGCCATCTCGCACATCGGCCAGTTCCCCGCAGTGACACTGTCGTTCAACCTGGCCCAGGGGGCGTCGCTGGGCGAGGCGGTCAAGGTGATCGAGCAGGTGCAGCAGGACATCGGCATGCCGCTCGGTGTGCAAACCCGCTTCCAGGGGGCCGCCGAAGCCTTCCAGGCCTCGCTGTCGAGCACCTTGCTGCTGATCCTGGCGGCCGTGGTGACCATGTACATCGTGCTGGGCGTGCTGTACGAGAGCTACATCCACCCGGTGACCATCCTCTCGACCTTGCCGTCGGCGGCAGTCGGCGCGTTGCTGGCACTGATCCTCAGCGGCAACGACCTGGGCATGATCGCCATCATTGGCATCATCCTGCTGATTGGCATCGTCAAGAAGAACGCGATCATGATGATCGACTTTGCCCTGGAGGCCGAGCGCAACCAGGGCATGAGCCCGCGCGATGCGATTTACCAGGCGGCGCTGCTGCGCTTCCGGCCAATCCTGATGACCACCCTGGCCGCATTGTTCGGCGCCGTGCCGCTGATGCTGGCCACCGGTTCCGGTGCCGAGCTGCGCCAGCCGCTGGGCCTGGTGATGGTTGGCGGCCTGTTGGTCAGCCAGGTGCTGACGCTATTCACCACACCGGTCATCTACCTGTACTTCGACCGTCTGGCCCGCCGCTGGCGCCCGGCCGCTGACGCGCAGCAGGCCGAGGCATGAACCTGTCCGCACCGTTCATTCGCCGGCCCGTGGCGACCATGCTGCTGAGCCTGGCGATCATGCTGCTCGGTGGTGTCAGCTTCGGCTTGCTGCCGGTGGCGCCGTTGCCGCAGATGGACTTCCCGGTGATCGTCGTGCAAGCCAACCTGTCCGGGGCCAGCCCGGAGGTCATGGCCGCCACCGTGGCCACGCCGCTGGAACGCAAGCTTGGCAGCATTGCCGGCGTCACCACCCTGACCAGCAGCTCCAACCAGGGCTCGACCCGGGTGATCATCGGTTTCGAGATGGGGCGCGACATCGACGGTGCCGCACGTGAGGTGCAAGCGGCGATCAATGCCACGCGCAACCTGTTGCCCAGCGGCATGCGCAGCATGCCCACCTACAAGAAGATCAACCCGTCGCAGGCGCCGATCATGGTGCTCTCGCTGACCTCCAGCGTGCTGCAGAAGGGCCAGCTGTACGACCTGGCCGATACCATCCTGTCGCAGAGCCTGGCGCAGGTCAGCGGGGTCGGCGAAGTGCAGATCGGTGGCAGCTCGCTGCCAGCGGTGCGCATCGCCGTGGAGCCTCAGTTGCTCAACCAGTACAGCCTGTCGCTGGACGAGGTGCGCACGGCGGTCTCCAACGCCAACCAGCGCCGGCCCATGGGCTTTGTCGAGGATGCCGGGCGCAACTGGCAGGTGAGGGCCAACGACCAGCTGGAAACCGCCAAGGACTACGAGCCGATCGTGATCCGCCAGTCGAATGGCACCATCCTGCGGCTGTCGGACGTGGCCACCATTACCGATGGCGTCGAGAACCGCTACAACAGCGGCTTCTTCAACGACCAGAGCGCCGTGCTGCTGGTGGTCAACCGCCAGAGCGGCGCCAACATCATCGAAACCGTCGACCAGATCAAGGCGCAGCTGCCGGCCCTGCAGTCGTTGCTGCCGGCCAGCGTCCAGTTGAACGTGGCCATGGACCGCTCGCCCGTGATCAAGGCGACCCTGAAGGAGGCCGAGCACACGCTGCTGATTGCCGTGGTGCTGGTGATCCTGGTGGTCTACCTGTTCCTCGGCAGCTTGCGCGCCTCGCTGATCCCCAGCCTGGCAGTGCCGGTGTCGCTGGTGGGCACCTTCGCGGTGATGTACCTGTGCGGTTTTTCGCTGAACAACCTGTCGCTGATGGCGCTGATCCTTGCCACCGGGCTGGTGGTCGACGATGCCATCGTGGTGCTGGAGAACATCTCCCGGCACATCGAGGACGGCCAGCCGCCGATGCGTGCGGCGTTCTTGGGCGCCAGGGAGGTCGGCTTCACCTTGCTGTCGATGAACGTATCGCTGGTGGCGGTATTCGTCTCGATCCTGTTCATGGGCGGCATCGTGCGCAACCTGTTCCAGGAGTTCTCGGTCACCCTGGCGGCGGCCATCATCGTCTCGCTGGTGGTCTCGCTGACCCTCACGCCGATGCTCTGCGCCCGCTGGCTCAAGCCGCACCGCGCCGAGCCGACACGCCTGCAGCGCTGGAGCGACAGGGCCCACCAGCGCATGGTCGATGTCTATGACCGAAGCCTTGGCTGGGCCTTGCGCCACAGGCGCCTGACCCTGATCAGCCTGTTGGCGACCATCGGCCTGAACGTCGCCCTGTACGTGGTGGTGCCCAAGACCTTGATACCGCAACAGGACACCGGCCAGCTGATCGGCTTCATCCGTGGTGACGACGGGCTGTCGTTCAACGTGATGCAACCGAAGATGGAAATCTACCGCCGCGCCTTGCTCGCCGACCCGGCAGTGGAAAGCGTGGCCGGCTTCATCGGTGGCAACAGCGGCACCAACAACGCCATGGTGCTGGTGCGGTTGAAACCGATCAGCGAGCGCAAGCTCGACGCGCAGAAGATCATCGAGCGCCTGCGCAAGGAAATGCCCAAGGTCGCGGGAGGGCGGCTGTTCCTGATGGCCGACCAGGACCTGCAGTTGGGCGGCGGTGGCCGCGACCAGTCCTCCTCGCAATACCTGTATACCCTGCAGAGCGGCGATTTGGCGGCCCTGCGCCAGTGGTTCCCCAAGGTGGTCGCGGCACTGCGCGCATTGCCCGAGCTCACCGCCATCGATGCCCGCGACGGTTCCGGCACCCAGCAGGTGACCCTGGTGGTCGACCGTGACCAGGCCAAGCGCCTGGGCATCGACATGGACATGGTCACCGCCGTGCTGAACAACGCCTACAGCCAGCGGCAGATCTCGACCATCTACGACAGCCTCAACCAGTACCAGGTGGTGCTGGAGATCAACCCGAAATACGCCTGGGACCCGAGCACGCTGGAACAGGTGCAGGTCATCACCAGTGACGGTGCGCGGGTGCCGCTGTCGACCATCGCCCGTTACGAGAACAGCCTGGCCAACGATCGGGTCAGCCATGAAGGCCAGTTCGCCTCCGAAGACATTGCCTTCGACATTGCCGAAGGCTACAGCCCCGACCAGGCCATGGCTGCCGTGGAGCGGGAGGTTGCCAAGCTGGGCTTGCCCGAGGAAGTAATCGCCAAGCTCGGTGGCACGGCCAGTGCCTTCGCCAAGACCCAGGAAGGGCAGCCGTTCATGATCCTCGGCGCCCTGGTGCTGGTGTACCTGGTGCTGGGCATCCTCTACGAAAGCTACATCCACCCGCTGACCATCCTGTCGACCTTGCCCTCGGCTGGCGTCGGTGCCTTGCTCGCCCTGTACGCCACCGGCGGCGAGTTCAGCCTGATCTCGTTGCTGGGCCTGTTCCTGCTGATTGGCGTGGTGAAGAAGAACGCCATCCTGATGATCGACCTGGCGCTGCAGCTGGAGCGTCACCAGGGCCTGAGCCCGGAGGAGTCGATCCGCCGCGCCTGCCTGCTGCGCCTGCGGCCGATCCTGATGACTACCCTGGCCGCCATCCTGGGCGCCTTGCCGCTGCTGATCAGCCGTGCCGAAGGTGCGGAGATGCGCCAGCCGCTGGGCCTGACCATCATTGGCGGCCTGGTCGTAAGCCAGCTGCTGACCCTTTACACGACGCCGGTGGTTTACCTTTACCTGGACCGCTTGCGTCACCGATTCAACCATTGGCGCGGTGTACGCACCGACGCCGCCCTGGACACACCGCTATGAACTTCGCCCAGACCCGACTTCACCGTGCCTTGCAGCTCTTGACCCGTGGGCGGGGCTCTCGCCTGGCCGGCACCGGTCTGTGCGTGGCCATGCTCAGTGCCTGTACCCTGAGCCCGGACTACCACCGCCCGCAGCTGAGCACCCCGGCGCAGTACAAGCAGGCCGAAGGCTGGACCCAGGCCAATCCGTCCGATGCCATTGCCCGTGGCGCCTGGTGGGAAATCTACGGCGACGCCGGGTTGAATGCGCTGGTCGAGGAGCTCAACCGCAGCAACCAGACCGTCGCGCAGTCCGAAGCCCAGTATCGTCAGGCCCAGGCCCTGGTGCGCAGCAGCCGGGCGTCGCTGTTCCCCAGCCTGGACCTGAGTGCCAGCAAGAACCGCTCGGCACAAGGCACCGGCAGTTCCAGTTCGAGCCTGTCCAACAACAGCAGCGGCATCCGCAACACCTACAACGCGCAGCTCGGCGTAAGCTGGGAAGTCGACCTGTGGGGCAAGCTGCGCGAGACCCTGAACGCCAACGAGGCCAGCGCCGAAGCCAGCTTCGCCGACCTGGCCGCGATTCGCCTCAGCCAGCAGTCCGAACTGGTACAGAACTACTTGCAACTGCGGGTGATCGACGAACAGAAGCGCTTGCTCGAAGCCACCGTCGCAACCTATGAGCGCTCACTGCGGATGAACGAAAACCAGTATCGCGCTGGCGTTGCCGGCCCGGACGCGGTGGCGCAGGCGCGTACCCAGTTGAAGTCCACGCAAGCGGACCTGATCGACCTAGTCTGGCAGCGCGCACAGTTCGAGAACGCCATCGCCGTGCTGCTGGGCAAGGCCCCGGCGGAGTTCTCCCTGGCCGACAGCAAAAGCATTCCGGCACTGCCGCAGATTCCGCTGACGCTGCCGTCGCAACTGCTCGAACGCCGCCCGGATATCGCCTCGGCCGAGCGCAACGTGATGGCCGCCAACGCCAATATCGGCGTGGCCCGTGCTGCCTACTTCCCGGACTTGAGCCTGAGCATGAGCGGTGGCTATTCCAGCAGCAGCTTCAGCAACTGGATCGAACTGCCCAACCGTTACTGGTCGGTGGGGCCGCAACTGGCGATGACTTTGTTCGACGCTGGCAAGCGCAGCGCCGAGGTTGATCGCACCCGGGCGGTGTATGACCAGACCGTGGCGCAGTACCGCCAGACCGTGCTCGACGGCTTCAAGGAGGTTGAGAACTTCCTGGTGCAGTTGAAGGTGTACGCCGATGAAGCCGTGGTGCGCCAGGAAGCGCTGGACGCGGCACGCGAATCGTTGCGCCTGACCGAGAACCAGTACCGGGCGGGCCTGATCGGTTACCTCGATGTGGTCAACGTGCAGACCACCGCGCTGAGTAACGAACGCAGTGCTTTGACCCTGTTGCAGGGGCGGCTGGTGGCCAGCGTGCAACTGATAGCCGCGCTGGGCGGCGGCTGGGATGCCGAACAGGCGTTTGCCCGGCAGGACTAAGGCACGTTCATTGTAGGAGCGGCCTTGTGTCGCGAAAGGGCTGCGGAGCAGCCCCACGATGTTGGCGTTTACCCCATAACTGCTGGGACTGCTCCGCAGCCCTTTCGCGACACAAGGCCGCTCCTGCAAGATGCGGGTCAACCGACAAATGGCAATGTGCCTTCATTCGGTGCTGAAAGCGCTCTAGATCAAGCATTCCGAAATCTCGTGTCGTTCGTTGGATCCATTCCCATTCGCACAAAGCCCGTGCGTTTCGCCAAAGCTTGAGTACAATCGTCAGTTTTTTCGGGCCCCCTGTCCCGAGCTGGATTTTCCAATGCTGACCGGTACTTACTCCTCCGCGCTGGTGCTCATATCACTCTGCGTGGCCATCCTTGCTTCCTACACCGCTCTCGACCTGACTGGCCGTATCGCCACGGCCAAGGGCCGTGCCGTGCATCTGTGGATGGGCGGCGGCGCGTTGGCCATGGGCATCGGCGTCTGGTCGATGCACTTCATCGGCATGCTCGCTTTCAGCCTGCCCATCGCCCTGGGCTACGACATCGGCCTGACCGCGTTGTCCCTGCTGATTGCCGTACTATCTTCCGGTTTCGCCCTGTGGCTGGTCAGCCAGCCCAGCATGCCCCGGTTGCAGCTGGCGTTTGGCGCCCTGATCATGGGCACGGGCATCGCCTGCATGCATTACGTCGGCATGGCGGCGCTGCGCATGCTGCCCGGCATCGATTATGACCCGGCCTTGTTCGGCGCCTCGCTGGCCATCGCGGTAGGTGCCTCGGCGGCCGCGCTGTGGATTGCCTTTCGCCTGCGTCAGCACACGCCATACGTGCGCCAGATCCGCGGCCTGGCGGCGATGGTGATGGGTGTTGCGATCGTCGGCATGCACTACACCGGCATGGCGGCAGCGAACTTTCCCGAGGGCAGCTTCTGTGGTGCGTTGAGCGATGGCCTGCAGGGCGATGGCCTGGTCTATCTGGTGCTGATCACTACCTTGGCGGTGCTGGCTGTGGTGCTGCTCACCTCGGTGCTGGATGCACGCCTTGAAGCGCGAACGGCAGCGCTGGCTCATTCGCTGACCCTGGCCAACCAGGAGCTGACCCAGCTGGCCTTGCACGACACCTTGACCGGCTTGCCCAACCGCACGCTATTGTCCGACCGCATCGAGCAAGCGATTGGCAAGGTGGCGGAGCAGGGCGGCTGCTTTGCGCTGATGTTCATCGATCTGGACGGTTTCAAGCCGGTCAACGACGCTTTTGGCCACCATGTCGGCGATCTGCTGCTCAAGGCCGTCGCGGCCCGCCTGCGTGGCCACCTGCACAGCCAGGACACCCTGGCGCGGATCGGCGGTGACGAATTCGTGCTGCTGGTGGAGCTGCAGGAGCCTGAGGACGCCATGGACGTGGCGGCCAAGCAGGTCAACCTGGTGTCGCGCGCGTTCCGCGTTGCCGAGCATGACCTGCAGCTGACCGCCAGCCTGGGTATCGTGTTGTACCCCGGCAATGGCCAGGACCAGCTTGAGCTGCTGCGCAATGCCGACGCCGCCATGTACCACGCCAAGAGCGCCGGCAAGAACGGCTACAGCTTCTTCGATGCCTCGATGAACAGCAATGCGCGCCAGCAGTTGCAGCTGTTGCAGGACTTGCGCACGGCCCTGGAGCAGGGGCAGTTCCGCCTGCACTACCAGCCCAAGTTCGCCGCCCAGGCCTGCCTGCCGATCGGCGCCGAAGCCTTGCTGCGTTGGGAACACCCACAGCACGGCCTGATGCTCCCGGACCGTTTCATTGGCCTGGCGGAAAAAACCGGCCTGATTATTCCCATCGGCGAGTGGGTACTGGGTGAAGCCTGCCGACAGATGCGCCAGTGGCTCGAGCAAGGCCACAGCCAATGGCGCATGGCGGTCAACCTGTCGGCTATCCAGTTCTGCCATGCCGGCCTGGTCGACAGTGTCGCCCGCGCCCTGCAGGAAAACGGCCTGCCGGCCAACCGCCTGACCCTGGAGATCACCGAAACCACTGCCATGCACGACGCCGATGCCAGCCTGGCCGTGTTGCAACGGCTTTCCGACATGGGCGTGGACCTGTCCATCGACGACTTCGGTACGGGTTATTCGAGCCTGATGTACCTCAAGCGCTTGCCGGCCAACGAGCTGAAGATCGACCGTGGCTTCGTGCGTGACCTGGAGCAGGACAGCGATGACGCCGCGATTGTTTCGGCGATCGTCGCCCTGGGCCAGGCGCTGGGCTTGCGTATCGTGGCTGAAGGCGTGGAAACCGACCGCCAGCAGGACTTCCTGACCCGCCTGGGCTGTGATTCGCTGCAGGGCTACCTGTTGGGCCAGCCGGTGCCGGCGGAGCAGTTCATGGCAAGGTTGCAAACATTGCGCGAAGAAAGCGTCGCGGCTGTCTAGCCTGCGTCACGCAAGGCAAAGGCCGGTGCAAAAGCATCCATCTCGGCTTCCACGGCTTCGATGATGCGTTCGACATCCGCTGCGGCCATGATCGCCGTGCAGGGGATTCCTGCAATGGCCAGCAGGGTCTCGCCCGTGGCCCGGTCGAACAGCCGGGCAACCATACTGCGTGGGGCATCCATGGTGGCTTCGAAGCCCAGCGGATGGAAGTGCCAGCGCATCACCTGGCAGGCGTTGGGGAACGTCATCTTGTTCATGCCAGCCTCCTTGTCCTTGCCTGGTCAGGGTGATGGGCAACCTTGCGTGGTTGCCGGGAAGGTAACCATAGCACCTGCCACAGCGCATGTTCCGTGTAAATCATGACAAATGTGCTAATGCATGACGGTGATCACAAGGTGAGCAATGGCGCCGGCAGCAAGCAGAGCGCCGTGGCTGACGCTCTCTGACGGAGGGTGGGCGAAATTGCACCGGTTTTCGAGGATCCCCGGCCGCTTTTGTTTCGGACGAATGGCCTTGGACGTCGGCTACCGTTCATTCAACCCAGCAGGCCGGCAGCGATGTTGATGGTGAAGCCGAGAATCGCCGTGTTGAACACAAAGCCCACCAACGAATGCGCCAGCACCACCCGGCGCATGCCGCGCCCGCCGACGCCGACGTCGGAGGTTTGCACGGCAACGCTGATGGTGAACGAGAAGTAGTGGAAGTCCCAGTAATCCGGGTTGCACTCGCCGTCGGGGAAGCGCAGCGCCGGCGCATCGCGCTCGCCGGTGTAGAACAGGCGGGCGTAGTGCAGGCTGAAGATGCAACCGATCAACAGCCATGAACCGGCCACGGTCAGCCCGGTGTACAGGTAGTGCAGCGCCTGCGCGCTGCCTTGCAGGCCGCGGCTGGAAACCAGTTGCAGCGTCACGGCGGCCAGGCTGGCGATGGCGGCGATGCACACGGTGAACAGCACCAGGCCGGCGTTTTCGTCTTCGACCCGGGCGACTTTGCGCACCTTGTCGGGGGTGGCGCGGCAGGTCAGCCACAGCACCAGCAACAGATACAGCCAGACGCCCAGGTTCCAGCCCGCAAGGATGCGCTGGACGATATCGTCGGCCGGGATCAGCCAGGCGCCGAGCAGGCCGACCAGTGCGGCGATGCTCAGGCGCGGGTGAGTACGGGTCAGGCGGTGGAATACCATGGGGGCTCGCAGGTGGGGGCTTGGGCTGAACTCTAGACCACAGATCACTTGGCAAGGCGAGGGTTCGATCAAGCCGCCTGGTTTACGGTACCATTGCGCGCCGTTGCTTCGATTCGCTTCAGGATTCACGTTTTGTCCGACCTTTCACAAAATCCACTGCTGCAATACCTGGCCCGGCTGGCACCGTCCAGCCAGCAGACCATGCGTTACATCCTGCAGGATGCGGCCGACCGGCTTGGTTTCGTTGACTGCAACCTGGTCGATGTGCCGTGGCACCGGCTTGAGCCTGGCCATGTGATTGCGCTGGTGGCGGCATTGCGCGCCGATGGATACGCGCCAAACAGTTCCTCGCTGTATGTCAACGCGGTACGCGGGGTGATGAACGAAGCGTGGCGCCAAGGTCTGATCGACCATGAACAGCTGTTGCGTATCCGTGAAGTCAAGCCGGCGTCGGGCAGCCGCCTGCCGCCCGGGCGCAACCTGCGGCGCAGCCTGATCCGCGAACTGATGGACTTGTGCGAGGCCGACCCGCGGCCCCAGGGTGTGCGCGATGCGGCGATCATCGCCTTGCTCTACGGTACCGGCATGCGCAAGTCGGAGTCGGTGGACATCGACCTCAGCCAGGTCGACTTCGAGGCGCGCAGCCTGCAGGTCACGGGCAAGGGCAACCGGCAGCTGATCAAGTACGCCCCGGCCTGGGCTTTCGAGAAGTTGCAGGCCTGGCTGGACCTGCGCCGGGACGCGTTGCCCGAAGGGGCCTCGGATGACCCGTTCCTGTTCAACCGCATCCGCCGGGGCAACCACATCACCCGTGCACGCATCACCAAGCATGCGATCTACTACATCGCCCGCCAGCGCGGTGCCCAGGTCGGGGTGAAAATCATGCCCCATGATTTTCGCCGCGCGTTCATCACCCGGGTGATCGAGGAGCATGACCTGTCGATCGCGCAGAAGCTTGCGCACCATGCCAACATTCAGACCACGGCCGCATATGACCGGCGCGATGACAACGAGCGGCGGCGTGCGGTGGATCGCTTCGACTATTGATTCGCCTGCACCGGCCCTTTCGAGGCGTCGAACCGCCGCGAAGAGGCCCTGCAGGCTAGTGAATACTTGAAGCCAGGTCGAAGATCGGCATGTACATCAGGATCACGATCCCGCCGATCAGCAGGCCGATGAAGGTCATCAGCAGCGGCTCGAACAGTTTCACGAACCACTCCACCCAGCGGCCGATTTCCTGATCATGGAAATCCGCGCAGCGTTCGAGCATCTCCCCCAGGTTCCCCGATTGTTCCCCGGCCCGCAGCAGGCGCAGTGACACCGGAGTGACCAACTGCCCGGCCTCCAGCGCGTCCGACAACGGCAACCCTTCACCGACGCGTCGGCTGGCCTGCTCAAGGCCCTGCGCCGAAGCGCTGCCGAGCAGCCCGTGGGCCATGCCCATGGCGGTAAGGATCGGGATGCCGCCCTGCAGCAGAATGCCCAGCGAGCGGTAGAAGCGCGCCAGTTCATACATCAGCAGGCGTTGATGCAAGGCTGGCAAGCGCCGCAGTTGTCGGGAGGCACAGCGCCGCACCAGGGGGTTGCGCCGCAATATCAGCAAGGCCCCGATACCGCCGGCAACCGCCAGTGCCAGTGGCATCTGCTGGGCATGCAGGAACAGGCCGACATCCATCAGCACCCGGGACAACCAGGGCAGGTCGCTGCCCATGCCCTCGAACACCAAACTGAAGCGCGGCACCACATAGCCGAGCAGGAACAGCACCACACCACCGCCCACCAGCAACAGCAGCAACGGGTAGACCGAAGCCCCCACCAGCTTCTGCCGAACCAGGTCCAGGCGCTGGCGATAGCCGATGTAGCGGGCCAGGGCATCGCCCAACGCGCCGGTACGCTCGCTGGACTGCACCAGCGCCACGTACAACGTCGGGAATACCCGCGGTTGCTTGGCCAACGACTGCGACAGCGAATGGCCTTCATAGAGCTGGCGTACCAGCTCGGTCAGGACCTTGCGCGTAGCGCCGACGGGGGACTTTTCCGCCAGGCTTTCCAGCGCATCGATCAGCGGCAGGCCAGCGTGCAGCAGGGTGGTCAGTTCCTGGCTGAACAGCACCAGGTCGAACGCCGCCGCACGGCGCCAGGCCAGGCCGCCCAGGGTTTTGCCCTGTCCGCGCACGCTGACCACTCGCAGCCCCTGGTTCTCGGCCTGGCGACGCGCGTGCTCGGCATCCTCGGCGTCGATCTGCAACTGCACAATGCCCTGCCTGCCGAGGGCCTTGAGGCTATAGCGCATGGCGGTTCTCCTCATTGCCAGCTGGTGATTTCGGCGTTTTCACCATCGCCGCCGGGCTGCCCGTCCTTGCCCATCGACAGCAGGTCGTATTCGCCGCCGTTTTCCCCGGGTTGGCGGTAGATGTAAGCGCGGCCCCAAGGGTCCTGCGGCACGGCCTTCTGCAAGTAGGGCCCCGACCAGTGCGCCTCGCCACTGGGGGCGGTGACCAGCGCCTGCAGGCCTTGCTCACTGCTGGGGTAATGGCCCACCTCCAGGCGATACAGGTCCAGGGCCTTGCCCAGGCCTTCGATCTGCGCCTTCGCCACCTTGGCTTCCGAGCGACCGAGCTGGCTGAAGTACTTGGGCGCGACGATACCGGCCAACAAACCGAGCACCACCAGGACCACCAGGAGTTCAAGCAGGGTGAAACCACGTTGGGGGTTGGATTTGCGCTGCATGGTGAAGCCCTCCGCTGCATGGGGACACAGGTTGCCCAGCTCCATGCAACAGCCGTGCACGTCTGTCACGGGGCCTTGCGCCATGCGTCACGGCTGGCGGCACGGTGCTTGCGTCGTAGCAGAAAAGCCCGGGTTTTCCGGGGCATTTCCCCCACATCGGGGGAGCACGGCGGGGAGGTAGCCGACATGCGTGTGGTGATCCTGGTAGTGACCTGGCTGGTGGCGGCAAGCGCCCAGGCCGACATGTACATTTCCATCGATGCCAACGGTGGTTATGTACTGAGCAACGTGCACCGGCCAGGACGCCATTACGAAAGGGTGATCAGTGAATCGCTTGCCCAGGCGGGCCCGGTCGACGCGCAGATGATCACCGGGCGACCCTATGCCGAACTGGTGGCGGCGGCGGCCCGTGATTTCGATGTGCCGCTGGCGCTGCTGCATGCCCTGATCAAGGCCGAGTCAGGCTACAACCCGACGGCCCGGTCGGCGGCCGGAGCGGTGGGGCTGATGCAACTGATGCCGGACACGGCCAGGGAGATGGGAGTGGAAAACCTTCTGGACCCCGAAGACAACGTGCAGGGCGGGGCACGCTACCTCAAGCGCATGCTGACCCTGTTCGACAACGACATTACCCTGGCCGTGGCCGCCTACAACGCCGGCCCCGATGCCGTGCGGCGGCGCGGCGCGGTCCCCCCGTACGCCGAGACCCGCCGTTACGTGCCAACCGTGTTGCGCGAATACCGCAAGCTGCAGGGGCTGGCTGATGACTCGCCACTCTGAATGGGGCCAGCGTCGCGAAAGTGACGCAACTCGTCCTCAAGCAATGCCATGGTTACCCAACTCTGGACTATAACCTTTGAAAGGTGCCCGGCAGTGGAGTCCGTCATGGTCATCGCCCCCCGTTCCGAAGTACTCGAGGCGCCCGCGGGCACCGAAGGCGCTGCTGCGCACCGGTCATTCAACCTGTTGCGCTGGTACGCCTGGGTGAGTTTGGCGGTCATCCTGTCTGTGGCCGCTGGCCTGGGGCTGATCTCCAGTCGCTTCATCATCGATGAAAGCATCGAGCGCGACGCCTTGCTCACCGCGCAGTTCATCACCTCGATCGCCGACGCCGAAGTGCGCCATGTGGCGATCCCCAATGTGCGCACCATGGGCGAACTGCTTGACCCACGCACCGACCGTGCGGCAATGCCCGATGTCGACCCCGAAGCGCGGCGCAAGGCTCGCGGTGAGTTCCTGGATCATATCGCCCACCTGCCGGACATGCTGCTGGCCAACATCTATGCCCCGGACCGGACGGTGATCTGGTCGACCAACCCGGCGCTGGTGGGCAAGCTGATCGAAGGCGATGGCGACCTGGACCGTGCCTTCGAATACAAGATGCGGGTCTCGGCCAGTTACCACAATTTCGAGCAGGCCCGTGCCGAGCAGAAGTTCGTGACCCCGCCGCAACAGCTGTTGATCGAAAACTACATCCCGTTGTTCGATGCCGACGGCGATACCGTCACGGCGATGGTGGAGATCTACAAGGAACCCCGAGACCTGATCGTGCGCATCGAGCACGGGCTGATTCTAATCTGGCTGGCCATCACCGTCGGTGCCGGGCTGGTCTATATCGGCCTGTACGGCATCATGCGCCGCGCCGCGCGGGTGATGGCGGTGCAGCAGAAACGCTTGATCAACAGCGAGACCTTCGTGGCCCTCGGCGAGGTGTCCTCGGCGGTGGCCCACAGCCTGCGCAACCCACTGGCCAGCATCCGTTCCAGCGCCGAGCTGGCCCAGGCCTTCGATGAAGGCCCGGCGCAACGCAACATCAATGACATCATCAGCCAGGTCGATCGCATGTCGCAGTGGATTCGTCAGTTGCTGCAATCCTTGCGGCCGCTCAATGACGAAGCGGTGCCGGTCGATTTACCCCAGGTCCTGCAAGAAAGCCTGCAGAGCTTCGCCGTGCCGCTGGCCCGCAGCGGGGTAACCCTGGACCTGCGGCCATTACCGCCAGTGCAGGTGCTTGGCCAGCCGGCGTTGCTCGCCCAGATCTTCAACAGCCTGATCGCCAATGCCCTCGAGGCGATGGAGAACGGTGGGCGGTTGCGCATCGAGGTGGTCAAACGTGACCGGCGCAGCCTGACCCTGCGCCTTGCCGACACCGGCAAAGGCATGAGCGAGCAGCAGCAGCGTTTGGCGTTCCGGCCGTTTTTCAGCACCAAGCAAGGTGGGCTGGGTGTGGGGCTGGTACTGGTCAAACGCATCATGGAGCGCTTTGGCGGCTCGGTCCGCCTGAGCAGCAGCCAAGGCCATGGCACGCGGGTCTCGCTCGGCTTCCGGCTGGCACGCTTGTGAAGACAAATATCAAGAAATACGTGTAAGTGTTTGATCCATAAGTATTTACAAACTTATGGGTATACGGCACCCAAATGTGGGGGGTGAACCTCCAACCTAAATCAGTAATGCGGCTTAAGCTGTTGATTTATAGAGATTTGACGATTGGTTATAGGGCATGGCGAAGTTCTTGCAGTGTCCCGCAACAGGTAACGCGCGACATTGGCGGCAATAGCTACCCGGGTGGGATGGCGTCAATTTGCTACTATCGGTAGCAATGCGGTGACCACCTTCTGAACGGACTCCCTGTACGGGAACGACGCGATGCAGATGCTCGATGAAGATGTTCCCGTGAAGCCCGCTGGACTGCCTGGCAGCACCGGCTTGGCCGTACCGCTTCGCGAGTTCAACCTGCTGCGCTGGTTTTCGCTGATCAGCCTGTTGATCATCGCTTCGGTGGCTGGCGGGCTGGGCTACGTGTCGACCCGCTTCGTGGTGCGCGACAGCGTCGAGCGGGATGCCATGCTTACCGCCCAGTTCATCCAGTCCCTGGCGGTGGCCGAAGTGCGTCATTCGCAGCTCCCTCCGGGCACCACCATGGGCGAACTGCTCAACCCGCAACTGGACCAGCAGCATCTGCAGATCAGCCCGGGCCTTGTCGCGGCGACCCGGGCGGAGTTCCTCGACCACATCGAGCACTTGCCGGATACCTTGCTGGCCAATGCCTATGCCCGAGACCGCACCATCGTCTGGTCCACCAACCCCGAGCTGATCGGCAAGCGTATCGAAGACGATGGTGGCCTGAACCGCGCATTCAGCTCGCGCAAGGCGGTATCTGCCAGCTATCACAAGGTTCTAGGCGGCCGTGAAGAGCAGAAATTCCTCCGTGAACCCAAGTACCTGTTCATCGAAAACTACATCCCCTTGTTCGATAGCCAGGGCGACCAGGTCCTGGCCATGGTCGAGATCTACAAGGAGCCGCAGGACCTGGTACGGCGAATCCAGCGCGGTTACGTGCTGATCTGGGCTTCGACGCTGGTGGGTGGCGCGCTGATCTATTTCGGCCTGTTCTGGATCGTGCGCCGCGCTGCATTCATGCTGAATCAGCAGCAGAACCGGCTGGTGGCCAGCGAAACTTACGTAGCCCTGGGCGAGATGTCCAGCGCAGTGGCCCATAGCTTGCGCAACCCGCTGGCCAATATCCGCTCCAGCGCCGAGCTGGCCGAGGGAATAGCCAGCCCGCTGGCGCAGAAGAACATCAATGACATCATCTGCCAGGTCGACCGCATGTCGCGTTGGGTGCGCGAGTTGCTGGTGTCGCTGCGCCCGGCCAGCGATACCGCCGAGGCAGTGGACCTGGTGGCAGCCATTGAAGATACCCACCAGGCCTTCGCCCAGCAGATCGAGCGCAACGGCGTGCACTTCAGCTTCGAAGGGCCGCACATGCTATGGGTGGCCAGCCAGCCCCTGCAATTGACGCAGATTCTCAACAGCCTGTTTTCCAATGCCCTGGAAGCCATGCCCAAGGGCGGCGTCCTGCATGCGCAGGTCAGCGTGCAGGAGGGGCAGCGTGCGCAACTGGTGCTCAGCGACACCGGCAAGGGCATGAGCCAGCAGCAGGAAAGAATGGTGTTCAAGCCATTCTTCACGACCAAGCAGGGCGGCCTGGGTGTTGGCCTGGCCCTGGTCAAGCGGATCATGGAACGGTTTGGCGGCTCGGTCAGCCTGAGCAGCCGTGAAGAGGAAGGAACCCGCGTCAGCCTCACTTTCAATATCGCAGCGGGAGAGGACCATGGAGCACAGCATCCTGGTAGTTGAGGATGACGAAATCCTCGGCGACAACATTCGCACCTACCTGAGCCTCAAGGGCTTTGAGGTGACGCTCTGCAACAGTGCGGAGCTGGCGCTGGAACAGATCAAACGGGCCCAGCCCGATGCGGTATTGACCGACAACTCATTGCCGGGCATGAGCGGGCACGACCTGCTACGCACCCTGGTGGAGCGGGCGCCGGACCTGAAGGTGATCATGATGACCGGGTACGGCAATGTCGAAGACGCCGTGCAGGCCATGAAAGAGGGCGCATTCCACTACCTGACCAAACCGGTGGTGCTGGCCGAACTCAAGTTGACCCTGGAAAAGGCCCTGGCGGCCGAGCGCATGGAGCGCACCTTGTCGTTCTACCAGGAGCGCGAGGCACAGAAGTCCGGGTTTCAGGCGCTGATCGGCGAATCGCCGGCGATGCTCACCCTCAAGCACACCTTGCATCAGGTGCTGGACGCCGAGCGGCGCATGGCCAGTGACGACCTGCCGCCGGTGTTGATCGAAGGCGAGACCGGGACCGGCAAGGAGCTGGTCGCCCGTGCGCTGCATTTCGACGGTTCGCGCAGCAAGGGGCCGTTCATCGAATTCAACTGCGCGTCGATCCCGGCCAATCTGCTCGAGGCCGAGCTGTTCGGCCACGAGAAGGGTGCGTTCACCGACGCCAAGGAGCGTCGTGTCGGCCTGGTGGAAGCGGCCGATGGCGGTACGCTGTTCCTCGACGAGATCGGCGAGATGGACCTGGTGCTGCAGGCCAAGCTGCTCAAGCTGCTGGAGGATCGCAGCATCCGCCGCATCGGTGCGGTCAAGGAGCGCAAGGTCGACCTACGGGTGATCAGTGCCACCAACTGCAACCTTGAACAGATGGTGCAGCAAGGCAAGTTCCGCCGTGACCTGTTCTTCCGCCTGCGCATCATCGCCCTGAAAGTGCCACGGCTATACGCCCGCGGCCAGGATGTGCTGCTGCTGGCCCGGCATTTCCTGGCGCATCACGGGCGCCGCTATGGCAAGCCGAACTTGCGCTTCAATGCCGAGGCGGAAGCCTTGATGTTGAGCTACAGCTGGCCGGGCAACGTGCGTGAATTGCGCAACATGCTGGAGCAGACCGTGTTGCTGGCGCCCAATGAAGTGATACAGGCGCATCAGCTGAACCTGTGCCTGACCTTGGTCGACGAGCCGCTGGTGGCTCAACCCACGGCGACCGTGTACGAATTGCCGCGCCATGAACCGGAGCCTGGCACCAGCCTGCCGGACATGGAGCGTGACCTGGTATGCAAGACCCTGGATCGAACTGACTGGAACGTCACCAAGTCGGCGCGGATGCTGGGGCTGTCGCGGGACATGCTGCGTTATCGCATCGAGAAGCTGGGGCTTACCCGGCCTGACAAGCGTCAGTGGTGAGGCTGGGGCCGCTTTGCGGCCCTTCGCGGGCTTGCCCGCTACCACAGGAGCCGCGCATTTTCTGAGCTCAGTGGGAGCGGGCAAGCCCGCGAAGGGCTGCAAAGCAGCCCCGATGAAAATGACTGCGCGGGACTTTATTGCTGACTACCGCCTGAATTATTACCACCTTGCCGCCCAGTACCCTCGGAGCCACTGCCATCCATCCCCGGCAGGTCGCGGTTTTCATTCTGCCTGGCTGGCGGGCTTTCCGGGTCATTGCCCTGGATGCGCGGGTCGGTATCCCGAGGCATGGGCTTCTCGATCGGATTGAGGGTGCTGTCGACTCCCGGCTGCGGCGCCGGGTTGTGCGGGTCATCGGGGTAGGTTGGCCCGGTGCCGACCGCCAGGGCCAGCGGTGAAGTGAGCAGGGCAACCAGCAGCAAGGTTGAACGGGGCATGGCAAGCTCCTTTGCGTTGGGTAGGGCGCATACTTGCGTTGGGCCCCACCGTGCTGCTCAGGTGCCATCCCCCCGATCAGCGGTCACACCACCGTCGACAAGGCCATGATGAAGATGATGCCGACGATGGACAGGATCGTCTCCATCATGCTCCAGGTCTTGAAGGTTTCCGCCACGGTCATGTTGAAGTACTGCTTCACCAGCCAGAACCCGGCATCGTTGACGTGGGACAGGATCAGCGAGCCAGCCCCGGTAGCGAGCACCAGCAATTCGCGGTTGACCCCCGGCACCAGGTCGATCACCGGGGCGACGATGCCGGCGCCGGTGATGGTAGCCACGGTCGCAGAACCGGTGGCGATACGGATTACCGCTGCCACCAGCCATGCCAGCAGGATCGGCGAGATCTGCGCCTGCACGGCCATCTGCCCGATGACGTTGCCCACGCCGGTATCCACCAGCATCTGCTTGAAGCCGCCACCGGCGCCAACGATCAGCACGATGGCCGCTGTCGGTGCCAGGCTCTGGTCGAGCATTTTCATGATCTGCTGGCGGTTGAAGCCACGGGCCGAGCCAAAGGTGTAGAAGGCCAGCAACAGGGCGGCGAGCAGGGCGGTGATCGGGTGGCCGATCAGGTCCATCCACTGGCGCACGATGTGCTCGGCCGGCAGCACCACGTCAGCCAAGGTCTTGAGCAGCATCAGCACTACCGGCAGCAGCACGGTGATCAAGGTGACACTGAAGCTTGGCAGGTTGTTCTGGTCCGATTCCTTGGCGATCTGGTCCATCAGCTCCTGTGAGGGGCTGCCGGGAATGTAGCGGGCAATGAAGTTGCCGAACAGCGGGCCGGCGATGATCGCCGTGGGCAGCGCAACCAGCAGGCCATAGAAGATGGTCTTGCCGATGTCGGCATGGAAGATGCCGATCGCCAGCAGCGGCCCCGGGTGTGGCGGGACCAGGCCATGGACCACCGAAAGGCCGGCCAACAGCGGGATGCCGATCTTGATCAGCGACACCCCCGAGCGCCGGGCGACGATGAACACCAGGGGAATCAGCAGCACGAAGCCGATCTCGAAGAACAGCGGGATGCCCACCAGGAAGGCGGCGAACATCATCGCCCAGTGCACGTTCTTCTTGCCAAAGGCGCGGATCAGGGTCTGGGCGATCTGGTCGGCGCCACCGGAGTCGGCCATCAGCTTGCCGAGCATCGTCCCCAGGGCGAGGACGATGCCGACGAAGCCGAGCACGCCACCGAAGCCGTCCTGGAACGATTTCATGACCTTGGCCACCGGCATGCCGGAGGTCAGGCCGAGGAAGCCGGCCGCCAGGGTCAGGGCGACGAAGGGGTGGACCTTGAAATGGGTGATCAGCAGGATCAGCCCGACGATGGTGACCAGCGCGTCGAGCAGCAAATAGGTATCTGTAGCCAGTCCGAACATGGTTTTGATGCCTCGGTCTTATCGTTGTTTTGGGCGTAGCTTCAAGTGAATTTCAGAGACAGCGCTGTCTTTGGTGGGCTGGACAACCGCCGGGTCAGGCAGTGCGCGCCAGATTCCGCTCACCGCAGGGCTTTAGCCAGGCGTCGACCGTTTCGGCGAGTACCGCAATCGGCTGAGTGGCATCCAGCGCCAGGGTCAGGGGCTCGCCACGGGGTGACTCGAGAGCGGCGAACTGGCTGTCGATCAGGCTCGCCGGCATGAAGTGGCCTGGGCGGGCGAGCACACGTTTTTCTGCCTCGGCGGGAGTCAGTTCGAGGAACACGAACACCAGTTCGGGCATCGCCGCGCGCAAGGTGTCGCGGTAACGACGCTTGAGGGCGGAGCAGGTGAGGACCGGCCGTTCGCCAGCTTTCACCGTCGCTTGCAGTTCCTGGCCCAGGCGCACCAGCCAACCGGCACGGTCATCATCGTCCAGGGGGATGCCTGCGCTCATCTTGCGGATGTTTTCGGCAGGGTGGAATGCGTCGCCTTCGATCAGGCGACCGCCGCTTCGCCTGGCAATGGCATCGCCGACGCAGCTTTTGCCGCAGCCGGCCACACCCATCACCACGATGGCGGACAGGGGAGAATTCATCAGTACCTCCTGCGGGGTGAGACAGCGCTGTCCCGTTGCAAACGAAACGCCATCTTCCCGGTGTTATTGATCTTGTCCTTACGCAGTATGGACGCCTGGCAGCGTGCTGCAGTGGCCACTACCAAAGATTACATTGCCTGCGTCCTGAGACAGCGCTACCTTAGTGGCCGTTCCCCATTCCTGCAAGTAGTAAAATTACAACATCCATGTCCCGCACCGGCTCTCGCACCACAGGTCGTCCCACACTGGCTGAAGTCGCCAGGCTCTCAGGGGTTTCCCCGATCACTGCTTCGCGCGCACTGCGCGGGGTCAGCACGGTTGCACCTGAACTGGTGGAAAAGGTCATGGCTGCCGCCACGTCCCTGGGCTATGTCGCCAACCCGGCGGCGCGGGCGCTGGCGTCGGCGCGCAGCCAGTCGGTGGTGGTGCTGATTCCGTCATTGTCCAACCAGTTGTTCATCGACACCCTGGAGGCCATCCATGAGGTGATGCGCCCGCGTGGGCTAGAGGTGCTGATTGGTAACTACCACTACGATCTCGACGAAGAAGAAAACCTGATCCGCAATTACCTGGCCTATCAGCCGTGCGGCATGCTGCTGACCGGCTTCGATCGCAGCGATGCCGCGCGGCAGATGCTGGCAGCCAGCGGCGTGCCCTGCGTGCACATGATGGAGCTGGGTGGCGAGGCTGGCGCGTTGTCGGTGGGCTTTTCCCAGCAGCAGGCCGGGCGGGCCGCAGCAACGCACTTGATCGAGCGCGGCCGACGGCGCCTGGCGTTCATTGCCGCGCAGCTCGACCCACGGGTGATGCAGCGCGCTGAAGGCTTTCGCCAGGCCCTGGCCGAAGCCGGCATGCAGGCCACCGAGCTGGAGATTCTGGCGCCGCAACCGTCATCCATCGCACTGGGCAGCGAACTGTTCAGCCAGTTGCTGGCACAGGCGCCGGATGTGGATGGGATCTTCTTCTGCAACGACGACCTTGCCCAGGGCGCGGTATTACAGGCATTGCGGCAAGGGATCGAGGTGCCACGGCAGGTGGCCATGGTCGGTTTCAACGATTTGCCGGCTTCGGCACACATGGTGCCGCGCCTGACCTCCATTCGCACCCCGCGGGCAGCCGTTGGTCGGGGCGCCGCACAGGCACTCCTGGCGTTGCTCGATGGCAAGCGTGTAGCGACCGAACAGCAGGACCTGGGCTTTGAACTGATGGTGCGCGAGAGTTCATGAAATGCCTGAGGAAACATCGCTAACTGGCTAATCAGAACGTGATATCAAGTTGCTTGCACGCCATCAAAGCCGATCTATGCTCAGAAAACACTGGGCATCAAGGATCATGGCGCCATGTTCGACTTCCACCGCAAATCTGATTTGATCGAGATTCAGCGCACCCGCAAGGCCCTGGCCGACGCCCAGGCCAAGCTCGCGGCAATAAGCCGCTGCATGGCGATGATCGAGTTCACCCCCGACGGATCCATTGTTGATGCCAATGCCCAGTTCTGCCAGGCCATGGGCTACAGCGTGGACGAATTGCGCGGTAAGCACCATCGCCTGTTCTGCGACCCAACCTACGCCAAAAGCGCTGAATACCAGCAATTGTGGAGTGAACTGGGGCAAGGCAAGGCTATCAGCGGTACCTTCGAGCGTGTCGACAAGGCGGGGCGCGAAGTATGGCTGGAGGCCAGCTACATGCCGGTGCTCGACGAGCAACAGCAGGTGACCAGTGTGATCAAGGTGGCGGCCGATATCAGCCAGCGGGTGAAGGACGAGCACGAGAGTGAAAGCCTGCTCAAGGCAATCGGACGCTCCATGGCGGTGGTCGAGTTCACCCCGCAAGGCCGGGTGATCAAGGCCAACCCGAACTTCCTGGCGACCATGGGCTATCGCCTGGAGGAAGTCGTCGGGCGTCATCATGGACTGTTCTGCCTGCCCCATGAGCGCGAATCAGGCGCATACCGTGACTTCTGGGCTTCGCTCAATCGTGGTGAATATCACTCGCACCGCTTCGAACGCATCAACAAGCAGGGCCAGACGGTTTACCTGGAAGCTTCGTATAACCCGATCTTCGACAACAAAGGCCGCTTGTACAAAGTGGTCAAGTTCGCCAGCGATATCACGGCGCAGGTCAGTACCCAGCAGAGTGCCGCCGATGCGGCCCATGCCAGTTCGGTGCAGACCGATGCCTGCGCGCGCAAAGGCACCGAGGTCGTCCAGCAGACCGTAGCGGTCATCGAGCAGATCTCCCAGGAACTCAATGACGCTGCCCGCAGCATCGATGCGGTAAGCAAGCAGTCGGATGTGATCGGGCAGATCGTGCTGACCATCCGCGGTATTGCCGACCAGACCAACCTGCTGGCTCTGAACGCTGCCATCGAGGCGGCCCGGGCCGGTGAGCACGGTCGCGGCTTTGCCGTGGTGGCCGACGAGGTGCGCAGCCTGGCGGCGCGCACCAGCAAGGCGACACTGGAGATTGTCGATGTGGTGCGGCAGAACCATGACCTGTCGTTGACCGCCGTGGCCAGCATGCAGTCGAGCCTGTCACGCACGGGGCGTGGCGTTGCCCTGGCCAACGAGGCGGGGACGGTGATCATGGAGATCCAGCAAGGCTCGCGGCATGTGGTCGATGCCATCAGCCAGATCAACTCGACGCTGCAATTGCACTGAGCGTGTCGCCCAGTTCACGCAGCAAGGCCTGCAGGCTAGCCTCGAGCTGCAGGTGCAGAGCGTCTGTTGGCAGCCCCTGGGCATGGGCCTGTTCGATGGCTTCGCAATCTTTCACCACCTCGCGTACCCGCAGCATCCTGGCCCCCCCTTTGATGCGGTGGGCAAGGGTACGCAATGCCTCGCGGTCACTGGATTGTTCAAGGGCTTGCAAGGCGTTGAGGTCTTCGCGGGCGCTTTGCGTCAGTTGCTCAAGCAGCTGCCTGGTCAACTGTGGGTCATCCTGGGTCAGGTTGCGCAGTTCGTCCAGGTTGAATCCGCTTGAGAGCGGTGCCGTGGCGCGTACCTGCGACAGGTAAGCCTTCAGGGTTCGCAGCCCAATGGGCTTGAACAGGCAATCGTCCATGCCGCTTTCCCGGCAACGTTGGCGCTCTTCGGCCTGGGCATTGGCGGTCACCCCGAGAATGCAGCAGGCGGTCTGCCCGCGCTGGCGCTCCAACTGGCGAATCCTGCGGGTCAGTTCATGGCCGTCCATGACCGGCATGCTGCAGTCCGTGATGACCAGGTCGAAAGCATGCGTTTGCCACAAGGCCAGCGCTGCTTCGCCATGCTCGGCCAGCGTCACCAGGTGGCCGAGGTTGTCGAGTTGTTTTTCCAGCAACAGCAGGTTGGCCGGATAGTCATCGACCACTAGCACATTCAGTGTCCTGACGTCGGCTTCGTCGTCGGCAGCGTTGTGCATCTCGGGTATTGGGGGCTCACTTAGCGGCAGCGTCAACTCGACCCGCACGCGCGTGCCGACACTTTCAACGCTTTGCAGGTCGAGCCTGCCCCCCATCAGTTCGGCCATGGTCCGGCTTATCACCAGACCCAGCCCCGCCCCTTGACTCGCCCTCGGGCCTGAAACCTGGGTGAAGCTGTTGAAGAGCCGAGCCTGGTCCTGCGCGGCTATGCCGATGCCGGTATCGCTCACAGCCAGTTCGACCACTGCGCTATCGCCTGCCGTCGAAGCTTTGAACTTGAATTGGGCCAAGACCTCGCCACGGTCGGTGAACTTGATTGCGTTACTCAACAGGTTGGAGAGGATCTGCTTGATCCGCAGTGGGTCAGCCAGGACCCAGAGTGGCCCTTCAGGCAGTTCGCCTCGCAGGTGCAGGCCCTTGATTCGGGCATTGCCCTCGAACACACGCAAGGTACTGCGGACCAGGTCCAGCAGGTCGGTTGCCACCGGCTGCAGCGTCATCTGCCCGGATTCGATGCGCGAAATGTCCAGAATGTCGCCGATCAGCCCGAGCAGGCCGACCGCTGAGTCGTGAGCGGTCTGCAAGGTCTGGGTGTCGCAGCGACCGGTACGGTTGTCTTCCAGTGCCAGCTCCAGCAGGCCGATTACCGCGTTCATGGGCGTGCGGATTTCGTGGCTCATGGTTGCCAGGAACGCGCTTTTGGTCTTGCTGGCCTGTTCGGCTTCGTCCTTGGCCTGGCGCAGTTGCTCCAGCAGCCCCCGGCTGAATGCCAGTTGTGTCTGCAGCGCCCGTTGAGCTTCGGTGCGCTGCTGGATCAGCTTGCGCAAGTAGCTGTTCCAGAACACTACGCCCGCCAGCAGCAGGGCAGAGAGCACCAGCACCTGCAGGGCCAGCGTACGGTAGTCGCGCCATGGGCTGTCGCTGACCAGGGTGCTGGTGTGCCAGCGGTTCAACAGCTGGTCCAGCTCATCGGGGGGGATGCTTATCAGTGCCTTGTCGAGGATAGCTTGCAGTTGCGGCTGGTCAGGGGCCACGGCAAATGCGGCGACGGCCGGTTCGTCGTCCATGACGCTGGCGATACGCAACCGCCCCTTGAACACTTGATTGATGTAGTAGGAAGCATTGATATAACTGCTGTAGGCAGCGTCAGCATCGCCATTGGCCACGGCCTCCATCAGGCCAAGGGGATTGTTGACCATCACCAGTGTCGCCTGCGGAAAGCGCCGCAGTACCTCGGCACGCAGGTGCGAACCATGGAGGAGCGCGATGCGCTGGCCGTCGAGATTCTTGGCTTGCAACGACGAGGGCCCTTGGTTACGGGTCACCCACACCCTGGGGCTGACCAGATAGGGGCGGGTGTAGCGCAGCCGCGTCGCGCGCTCTGTGCCATAGCCCAGCGCGCCGATCATTTGTGCCTTGCCGTGGGTGACTTTTTCAACCATCTCCTGCACGGTGTCCTGCTCGATGAACTTGAATTGCAAGCCGGTGCGCAGGGTGATCTGCTTGAGCAGGTCGACGGTGATACCGTTGACATGCTGCTGGGCGTCGTTGAACGTCAGCGGGGCGAGGGCCGTGTCGACCAGTACGGTCACGGTCGGATGCTGGGCGATCCAGTTTTTTTCTTCCTCGGTCAGCGCTGACAGGTGTCGCTCCAGCAACAAACTGGTGTTGCTGCTGCTCCAGCGGCGCAGGATGTTCAGGCGCTCGCTTTCGCTGATCCTGGCCAGGGCGCTATCGACCAGGCGGCGCAGCCGCAGGTTGTCATTGGCAAAGGCAAAAGCAAAGGTGCCAGACGCCATCTGGGAAAAGTGGTCGATCTTCACTGTGCCCTGGTAGCTTTTGCCAATCTGGTAGTCGGTGCTGATGGCATCGCCCAGATAAGCGTCGGCCTCACCCAGGTCGACTGCTGCCAGGCCTGCCAGCGTGGAGCGATACAGACTCAGTTGCACCTCTGGATAGAGCACCCGGACTGCCTCGCCCGGCAGGTAGTGATCGACCATTGCCAGGCGCAAGCCGGCCAGCGTCTTGTCTTGCCTCAGCTCGGCATCCTTGCGTGTCGCGATAACAGGCAGGTCTTCGGCATAGGGTAGGCTGAGGCTGAGCTTGGCATCGGCGGCCTCAAAGCTGTTGGAACTGCCCAGCAGGTCGATCTTGCCAGCGCGTAGAGCGCCGATCGCCTCGTGGCGACTGGCGTAGCGCCTGACTTCGACCGGTACCCCCAGTTGTTCGGCAATCAGCCCGGCATAGTCGGCACTGAGGCCTTCGTAATCATCCAGGCTGACGTTAATTTCGAAAGGGGGGTAATCCGGCCGTGAAGTACCCAATAACAATGCGCCGCGTCGCTGCAGCCACTGGCGGTCGGCATCATTCAATTGCAGCGGCTGTGCGGCGCTGGTGGCGCGTGCCAGCAAATGCCGCGGCTCACCGTCGGCGAGCGACATGAGCGGGCAGCCGAGCAGGGCGACGAACAGGATCAGGCCAGCCAGGACAGGTTTCATACGCGCCGCGCGCTCAGTTGACGTGGTTGCGTTTGGCCAGATCGACCATCTCCACCAATGACTCGGTCTTGAGCTTCTCCATGATGCGGCCACGGTAAGTGCTGATGGTCTTGGCACTGAGGTTCATGCTTGCGCCGATGTTCTTGTTGTTTTCACCACGGCTCAGGCGCCGCAGTACTTCCATCTCACGGTTGGACAGGCTGCCCAGGCGGGCGGGCTCGCTCTCCAGGGTATTGCTGTTGACCGCCATCTGGGGGAAGGTCGAGTAGCCTTTGATCAGTGCCTTGAGGGCGAAGACCACAGCCTCAAGGTCTTCGCCCTTGGTGACGAAGGCACCGATACCGGCGTCCAGGCAGCGGCGCACGTAAAGATCGGTGGCTTGCCCGGTCAGCACCATGATTTTCGGTGCCGGCTCCTGTTGTTGCAGGCGCTTGATGACTTCCATGCCATCCAGCCCGGGAAGCCCTATGTCCAGTACCACTACATCCGGGCGTAATTCGCGCACCTTCTGTGCCACTTCGCTGCCATTGTCCAGTTCGCCGACGATACGAAAGCGCTCGCGCTCGAACAGTATGCGCAGGGAAAAACGAACGATGGCGTGATCATCAACGATCAGCACGGTTGTCATGTCATCAACTCCTGTCGGAATGTGGTCGGCTTCCTGAAGTAATCAGGGGGGTACGTCTGCAAGCTTTTTCGGCAGTGCAGCACGATACGACCATTCCGGATCCGTAGTAATGGCGAGTATAGATGTGTTGAACAAGCGAGCCGGTATTGTGGAAATTTCCTACAAGAATGTTGTTACAGGCCTCGTCGCAAGTGGCGAGGCCTGTGAACGGCAGAGGGTCAGGCGCAGGCGGGGTGAGGCTTGAGCACGCGCTGGGTCGAGGCGGGGTTGTTGTTCAAGGCCTGGCCCACCCGCGCCGGGCGGGCCAGCAACTGGCCGCCGCAATTCGGGCAGCGGCCCTGCAAGCGATCGTCAGCGCAGTTGCGGCAGAAGGTACATTCGAACGAGCAGATCATGGCGTCAGGGCTGTCGCCCGGCAGGTCGGCATCGCAGCATTCACAATTAGGGCGCAGCTCCAGCATGGATAGTCCTCCGGTGGTGGAAAGCGCAGTCTGCGCCGTCCTTCGCAGGCTTGGCAATGCTAGTCGCCGGGGCGGAACAAGTGCGCGTGGCCGGCGCGGTACAACGCTGACTCGGTGAACGGGGCATCGCCGAGTACATGGCCGACGAGGATCAGGGCGGTGCGTCTGAAACCCTTGCTGGCGACCTGTTCGACGATATCGGCCAAGGTGCCGCGCACCGAGTCCTGGTCTGGCCAGGTGGCACGATGTACTACGGCGACCGGGCAGTCGGGGCCGTAGTGGGGAAGCAATTCTTCGACGATGCGCGGCAGGTGCTTGACCCCCAGGTGAATGGCCAAGGTACTGCCGTGCCGGGCCAGGTCGCCGAGCTGTTCGCCTGCAGGCATCGGAGAGCTGTCGCCGTAGCGGGTGAGTATGACGGTCTGCGCGACCTGTGGCAGGGTCAGTTCGCAGCCGAGCAGCGCCGCGCTGGCGGCAGTGGCGGTGACCCCTGGGACGATCTGGTAATCGATGCCCAGTTCGCGCAGGTAGCGGATCTGCTCGCCGATGGCACCATACAGGCTGGGGTCGCCACTGTGCACCCGGGCCACGTCCTGGCCGTTGGCGTGTGCGGCGCGAATGGCGTCGATGATTTGTTCGAGGTGCAGTCCGGCACTGTTGATGACCTTCTCGGCCTGGTGGCCTTCGAGTACCGCGGCGGGTACCAGCGAGCCGGCATAGATGATCACAGGGCACTGGCGGATCAGGCGTTGGCCCTTGACCGTGATCAGTTCCGGGTCGCCGGGGCCGGCGCCGATGAAGTAGACCGTCATGGCAAATCCTTGAAAAAAGAAGCAATTATCCGGCGCAGGCCAGAGCCAGGGTAGCGGGGCCACGCACCTGGCGGGCCACCTTGAGTGTGACGCTGGGGTGACTGAGGCTGGCCAGGGCCAAGGCGGTGCTCTCGGCGACACCCCAGCAACCGCTGTGCGCGAAGGCCACGGCGGAGCGGTGGCTGAGCTGGGGTTGGAACCGCTGCAGTTGCTCGGCCGCGAAAACCACCAAGGGCAAGGCGTGACGTGCGGCGAGTTGCTGCAAGCCTGGCTCGTCGGCCTTGCCAGCGATGCTGGCAAAGCCACGAAGTGCTGTGATGTTCAGGCCGTGATGTTCCAGCACTGCTTGCAGCAGGGCTTCGAGCACGTCCAGCGGACAGCCCCGGCGGCAACCGAAGCCGGCGTACAGCACCGGCATTGACGGGGCGGTCATCAGGCGTGGCTGGAGCGGCGATACAGCCAGGCGCTGAGCAAGCCCAAGGCCACCCAGAAGGCCGCGTTGGTCAGCCACGAAGCGATCATGAACTGGGTTTCCAGGGCGTGCGGTGCCAGGCTTTCGTGGACCTGCGGCTGCGGCGCGCCGATTACGTGCGGTACCACCAGCAACACGGCACCCAGGGCCTTGAGCAGGCCATGACGTGCGAACACCAGCATGGTCAAGCCCAGTGCCGTCGCGGCGGCAGTGCCGACCCACCAGCTCTGGCGCTGACCGAGATCGGCGGCGGCAGTGCCGGGCAGTTCGGGTGGCAAGCCCAGGGTAGGCGCGAGGCAGAACACGGCAAAACCGGCCAGCCCCCACAGTGCGCCCGTGCTGGTGCGGGCTGGCTCCCGCAGGCTGTACAGGGCGGCGAGGATCAGGGCGAAGCCGACGGCAACCACCAGGTTGCCGCCGGTGGTCGAGAGGGTGCGCTGCCAGCCATCTTCGGGCGACCAGGCTTCTTCGCCATGGGTGTGGCCAGTGCCAGATTCTTCGCCGTGGCTGTGGTGCGCAGCTGCCGGGCTGGCCGATTCGTAGGTTTCCGCCTCAAGGATCAGCGGTGCGACCCAAAAGCTTTGCAGCAGGGTCAGCAACAGGGCAGCGAGCAGGCCGCTGAACCCGGCTGTGCGGGCAATACGCTTGATCATGGCAGCCTCAGTGGCAGGGGAAGGCGGCGCTATGGCGTGTGTCGTGCGCGGCGTTGTGCACGGCTTCGATGTGCGAGAACCCGGCGAAGTAGACCAGGCACAGGCCGAGCAGGCTGGCACCGACGGCGATGACCACCCGCTGGCTGAGGGTGATGGGGGTGGCGATGCTGTGTTTGGCGCTGGTGATGGGCATGACGCGATCCTCTGCTTTTTTGTAGGGGCAACGGACAGGCGCGGCAGTCCCGGGGGCAAGGCGCCCGAGGAGATGCGACAGCGCCCGCCCACCGCGGGGTGTTCATGGACGACAGGCCGGTCTCCGGGCTTGCGAGGAGGAGCAGGGCTCCTTGAAAAACATCACCTTCCCATGCCTGACTGCGTGGCACAGTGGTCTGGACGCTTCGCTCGCTTACCGTTGCGGGGGCAGCACCGGATTTGCCCGGCCCTGGAGGGCCTGCGACGCACCGATTTCCCGTTTCACCCCCGCTTGGGGGCACCTGACGCAAGGCGTAAGGAGAGCACGGGGCGAGGGAGACGTCAAATGTCATACAGATGCAATGCTTGCTCTTGCTCTTGCTCTTGCTCTTGCTCTTGCTCTTGCTCTTGCTCTTGCTCTTGCTCTTGCTCTTGCTCTTGCTCTTGCTCTTGCTCTTGCTCTTGCTCTTGCTCTTGCTCTTGCTCGCTCTTGCTCTGCTCTGCTCTTGCTTTGGCTTTGGCTTCTAAGCGCGCA